>NZ_DASVFL010000106.1:0-60575 GCF_036380075.1 Lentzea sp.
GTCCGCGGCACGAGGTCGTAGGCATAGACCAGCGCCAGGTCGAGCGCACCGGTCAGCACGAGCGGCAGCACGTCGTCCGGCTCGGCCTCGTCCAGCCGGATCTCGGCGTCCGGCAGGTCCGCCTGGAGCCGCGCCAGCGCCCTGGGCACCACCCGCGCGCTCGCGGTGGGGAACGTGCCGATCCGCAGGCGCCCGCGCAGTCCCTGCACCATCGCCTTCACCTCGTGCTCGAACCCGTCGAACGCCGCGAGCAGCTCACCGCCGCGGTCGGCGATCATCAATGCCGCGCTGGCCGGCCGGATCGAGTGCGCCTCCCGTTCGAACAGCGTCACGCCGACGGCGCGCTCGAACGCCGAGATCTGCTGCGACACGGCCGACGACGTGTACCCGAGCCGGCGTGCCGCCTCGGCGAACGACCCCGTCTTCACCACCTCGACGAGCGTGCGGAGATGCACCGGGTTGAGCACCAGGACAGCTTATGCTCGACTTCGCGAGCTTTCAGCCTGTGAGCTCTGGCGCAACCACCCGGACACGCACCAGTGTGGGGTGCATGCCCTACGTCTCCACGAACCCGGCGAACACCTCCGACGTGGTCACCGAGATCGAGCTCGGGACCAGCAGCACCTTCGTCGAAGCAGCACGACGGGCGAAGGCGGCACAACGCGCGTGGGCACGCGTGCCCGCCCCCGTGCGCGGCCAGGTCATCGGCAACATCGGCAGGCTCGTCGAGGCGAACGCCGAACAGCTCGCCCAGCTCGTGACCCGCGAGATCGGCAAGCCGATCGGGGAGGCGCGCGGCGAGGTGCAGGAGATCGTCGACACCTGCGACTTCTTCGTCGGCGAGGGCCGGCGCCTCTACGGGCAGACCGTGCCGTCGGAGATGCCCGACAAGCAGCTCTTCACCTTCCGCAACCCGGTCGGCACCGCGGCGATCATCACCGCCGGCAACTTCCCGGTCGCCGTCCCGTCCTGGTACATCGTCCCGGCGCTGCTGTGCGGCAACTCGGTCGTGTGGAAGCCCGCCGAGTACTCCGCCGCGTCGGCCCAGGCCTTCCACGACGTGTTCCAGGCGGCCGGCATCCCGGCCGGCGTCTTCGAGATCGTCTTCGCCGAGGGCTCGGAGACGTTCGCCGGCCTGGAGCAGTCGCTGCGGCAGGGACTCGTCGACAAGGTCGGCTTCACCGGCTCCAGCGAGGTCGGCGTGCGGATCGGCGAACTGTGCGGACGCCACCTCCAGACGCCGTGCCTGGAGCTCGGCGGCAAGAACCCGATGGTCGTCACCGAGGACGCCGACCTGGACCTCGCGGTGCAGGGCGCGCTCTTCGCCGGCTTCGGCTCCGCGGGCCAGCGCTGCACCTCGCTCGGCACCGCCATCGTGCACGAGTCGGTGTACGACGAGTTCCTGACCCGGTTCGTCGACGCCGTGTCGGCGGCCGCCGTGGGCGACCCCACCGGCGACGTCCTCTACGGCCCGCTGCTCGACGAGAAGTTCGCGCTGGCGTACGAGAAGTACCTCGGCTGGATCGGCGAGCACCACACCGTGCACGGCCCGACCGGCCGCATCACGGACTCCAGCCCGCGCGACGGCTTCACCGGCGCCAACGGCCTCTTCTACCACCCCGCAATCGTTTCCGGTGTCCGAGCCGACGACGAACTGTTCCTCCAGGAGACGTTCGGCCCGATCGTCGGCGTCATGAGCTACTCGGACCTGGACGAGGCGATCGAGCTGGGCAACAAGCCGGGCTACGGCCTGTCGTGCTCGATCTACACCACGGACCCGAACAAGGCCTTCCGGTTCCGCGCCGGCATCTCCGCCGGCATGGTCAGCGTGAACAACTCGACGTCCGGGGCCGAGGCGCACCTGCCGTTCGGCGGCAACGGCAAGAGCGGCAACGGCTCCCGGCAGTCGGGCGTGTGGGTGCTCGACCAGTTCACCCGCTGGCAGTCCATGAACTGGGACTACTCCGGGAAGCTGCAGAAAGCGCAGATGGACACGCTCGCGATCGAGGCGAACCTTGACTTCCGCCTCGCCTGAGCTGCCCAGCCAGGCGGAGGTCGTCGTCATCGGCGGCGGGGTGATGGGATCGTCCATCGCCTTTCACCTCGCCGAGGCAGGCATCCGGGATGTGGTGGTCGTCGAGAAGGACGAGCTGGGCTCCGGCTCCACCTGCAAGGCAGCAGGCGGGGTGCGCGCCCAGTTCTCCGACGAGCTGAACATCAGGCTCGGAGCTCGATCCATCGAACTGTTCCAGCGCTTCCTGCAACGGCCCGGGCAGGAGATCGATCTGCACCAGGTCGGCTACCTGTTCCTCCTCTCCTCCGACGATGACGTGACGGCGTTCGAGCGCAACGTCGACCTCCAGAACTCCCTCGGGGTACCCAGCCGCATGATCACGGTCGAGGAAGCCCGGCGGATGTCGCCGTTGGTCGAAGCGGACGGCCTGCTCGCGGCGGCTTTCTCCCCGGACGACGGCCATTGCACTCCGGAGTCGGTCGTCCTCGGTTATGCCACCGCGGCCCGCCGGTTCGGTGCCCGCTTCCGCACCAGAACCACCGTGAGATCGATAGTAGGGACGGGGTCCGACACTTTTCGCGTCGAGACGGACCGGGGCGTGGTTTCGACGCCGACGGTGGTCTGCGCGGCGGGCGCGTGGTCGCGGGAGATCGGCGAGATGGTGGGCGTCGACCTGCCGGTTTCTCCGCTGCGACGGCAGATCATGTTCACCGGGGCCATGCCGGAGCTACACGATCGGGTTACCCCGTTCACCATCGACTTCGGCAGCACCTTCTACTTCCACCGCGAGGGTCCCGGGCTGCTGTTCGGCATGTCCGACCCGGACGAGACGCCGGGCTTCAAGCTGGAGATGTCCGACGCGTGGCTGCCGCGGCTCACCGAGGCGATCGGCCGGCGCGCGCCGCGGTTGCTCGACGTGGGCGTGCGCGACGGCTGGGCCGGGCTGTACGAGGTGACGCCGGACCACAACGCGTTGATCGGTTCCGTCGGCAGGTTCTTCTACGCCACCGGTTTCTCCGGCCACGGCTTCCTCCAGGGGCCCGCGGTGGGTGAGGTGGTGCGCGACCTCGTGCTCGGCCGCGAGCCGTTCGTCGACGTGTCCGGTCTGGACGCCTCCCGCTTCGCCGCCGACCAGGCGCGCCCCGAACTCAACCGCGTGTGAGGACAGCGATGGACGTTCTTCAGCTCATGGACGAGTGGGGCCCCGAGAAGGTCGTCTGCGTGTCCGACCGGCGCACCGGCATGAAGGGCGTGCTCGTCATCGACAACACCGCGCGCGGCATGGGCAAGGGCGGCACGCGGATGAGCCCGCACGTGACGGTGGCGGAGATCGCCCGCCTCGCGCGCGTGATGACGTGGAAGTGGGCGGGGGTCGACCTGTTCTTCGGCGGCGCCAAGGCCGGCATCGTGTTCGATCCCTCTTCTCCCGACAAGGAATCCGCGCTGCGGGCGTTCGCGCGCAAGCTCTCCAACGAGGTGCCGCGCGAGTACGTCCTCGGCCTCGACATGGGCCTCACCGAACGGGACGCCGCGATCGTCCAGGACGAACTGTCGGACCGCGGCGCTATGATGGGCGCACCGGCTCAACTCGGCGGTCTTCCGTACGACGAGCTGGGCGTCACCGGGTACGGCGTGGCCGAGGTGGCGGACGAACTGGTGGAGCTGCACGGAAAACGCGTGGCGGTCCAGGGTTTCGGCGCGGTCGGTGCCGCGGCGGCGAAGCGGTTCGCCGAGCTAGGCGCCGTCGTGGTGGCTGTCTCGTCGGTGCACGGGGCGTTGGTGGATGCCGACGGCCTGGACGTCGCGCGGCTGCTGGCGTTGCGGGGCCGGTTCGGTGACCTCGCGGTGAAGGAGTACGGCGACGTCCGCGAGCTCGGTGCCGAGCTCAGGGTGCCGTGCGACGTGCTGGTGCCGGCGGCGCTGCAGGACGTGGTCGACGCGGACCTGGCGGGCGAGCTCGACACCGCGCTGGTGGTCGAGGGCGCGAACCTGCCGACTTCCGTTGCGGCGCAGGAGGTTCTCGCCCGGCGCGGGATCACCGTCGTGCCGGACTTCGTCGCGAACGCCGGCGGCGTGATCGCGGCTGCTTTCGCGATGGACGCGCGGTACTCGGCGTTCCCGGTGAACCCCGCGGTGGTGCTGGACGCCGTGTCCTCGAAGCTGAGGGCGAACGCGGCGCACGTCGTCGCCGAGGCGAGAACCCGGGGCACCACAACACATGTGGCCGCGCGGGAGCTGGCGCAGGAACGCGTGCTGGCCGCGATGAAGCTGCGGGGACGGGTCGCGTGAGCGGCCTCGCCCGCGTGCGCCGGCCGGCGCACGAGCACGCGTTGACCACTACGAAGCGGTGGAGGCCGGCCCGATGAGCTCCCTCGAAGGCGTCGTGATCGCGGACTTCAGCCGCGTGCTGGCGGCGCCGTACGCGACGATGGTGCTGGGCGACCTCGGCGCCGAGGTCGTCAAGGTGGAACAGCCCGGCCGGGGCGACGAGACCCGCACGTGGGGTCCGCCGCACTACGAGGACGAGGCGACGTACTTCCTGTCCGTCAACAGGAACAAGACGTCCGTGCAGATCGACCTGTCCACCGAGGTGGGCCGGGAGCAGGCGCGCGAGCTCATCGCGCGGGCGGACGTGGTGGTCGAGAACTTCAAGCCGGGCACCATGAAGAAGTTCGGGCTGGACTACGAGTCGCTGGGGCGGGACGACCTCGTCTACTGCTCCATCTCGGGATTCGGGGCGGGCAAGGGCGCGGACCTGCCCGGCTACGACCTGGTCGTGCAGGCCGTGGGCGGGTTGATGAGCGTGACCGGTCCCGGACCGTACGAGCCGGTGAAGACCGGGGTGGCGCTAGTCGACGTCCTCACCGGGTTGCACGCGTGCGTGGGCATCCTGGCTGCGTTGCGGCACCGGGAGGCGACCGGGCTGGGCCAGCTCGTCGAGCTGGACCTGCTGACGGTGTTGCTGTCCAGCATGGTGAACCAGAGCGCGGGCTTCACGCTGGCGGGGTCGGTGCCGAAGCCGATGGGCAACCGGCACCCGTCGATCGCGCCGTACGAGGTGTTCCCGACGGCCGACCAGCCGATCGTGCTCGCCGTGGGCAACGACCGGCAGTTCCGGCGGCTGTGCTCGGTGCTGGACGTGCCGGAGCTGGCGACGGACCCGCGGTTCGTCGCGAACTCCGACCGGGTCGAGCACGTCGACGAGCTGTTCGAGGCCCTGTCGGCGCGGCTGCGGACGCGTCCGGCGGTGCACTGGTTCGAGACGCTGACGCCGCTCGGGGTGCCGTGCGGTCCGGTGAACGACGTCGCGCACGCGTTCGCGCTGGCCGAGTCGCTGGACCTCGGCCCGACCGCGACGATCGGCGACATGACGCTGGTCGCCAACCCCATCCGCCTGTCGCGCACGCCGGTCACCTACCGGCTGCGCCCGCCGAAGCTGGAGCCGTGACGTGCAGGACCCGTTGCAGTTGCTGGACATCCCGTCGTCGCTGAGCGACGAGGACCGCGACATCCAGGCCACCGTCGCGGCGTTCCTCGCCGACCACGTCCGGCCGCACATCGCGTCCTGGTTCGAGGAGGGCGTGCTGCCGCGCGAGCTGGCGCGGGAGCTCGGCAAGCTCGGTGTGCTGGGCATGCACCTCGAGGGCTACGGCTGCGCGGGCACGTCCGCGCTGGCGTACGGGCTCGCGTGCCTGGAGTTGGAGGCGGTGGACAGCGGCATCCGCAGCTTCGTGTCGGTGCAGGGCTCGCTGTCGATGTACTCGATCTGGCAGTACGGGTCGGAGGAGCAGAAGCAGGAGTGGCTGCCGCGCCTGGCCGCCGGCGAGGCCATCGGGTGCTTCGGGCTGACCGAGCCGGACTTCGGTTCCAACCCGTCGGGCATGCGCACGCGTGCCGTGCGCGACGGAGCGGACTGGGTGCTCGACGGCTCCAAGACGTGGATCACCAACGGCGGCCTGGCCGACGTGGCCACGGTGTGGGCGCGGACCGAGGAGGGAATTCGAGGATTCCTCGTTCCCCGCGGCACGCCGGGATTCTCGACGCGGGACATCAAGAACAAGCTGTCAATGCGAGCATCCGTCACATCCGAGTTGGTGCTGGAAGGGGTGCGACTTCCGGAAAGCGCCCGGCTGCCGCTCGCGACATCTCTTCGCGCTCCCCTTTCCTGCCTCAACGAGGCGCGGTTCGGGATCGTGTTCGGCGCTGTCGGCGCGGCGCGGGATTCGTTGCAGGCGGCACTCGACTACTCCGCCACACGCGTGCAGTTCGACAAACCGATCGCCGCGTTCCAGTTGACGCAGCGCAAGCTCGCGAACATGTCCGTGCAGGTCAACACCGCGATGCTGCTGGCGTTGCACCTCGCGGGGCTCAAGGAGGCCGGCACGCTGAAGCCGGAGCAGATCAGCGTCGGCAAGTACAACAACGTCGAGACCGCCATCGCGATCGCGCGGGAAAGCCGCACGATCCTCGGCGCCAACGGCATCTCTTCGGAGTACTCACCGCTGCGTCACGCGAACAACCTCGAATCCGTCCTGACCTACGAGGGCACTTCCGACATCCATTTGCTATCCATCGGCCACGCGTTGACCGGAATCGCCTCGTTCCGCTGATCGTTCGTCTTATCCTGCAACTCGCACTGGGGGTTCGCGGGTGGGAGGACGTTCTGCCGGAGGAGACAAGCAGCCGCAGTGACGCGCGCCGCAACCGCAAGCGATTGCTGGATGCCGCGACGCTCGTCCTGCGGGCTGAACCAGCAACGGCGACGATGCAGTCGATCGCACGCGAGGCGGCGCTGTCGCAGGCGACGGCGTACCGCCACTTCCCGTCCGTGGAAGCGCTCGTGACGGCCTACCACGAGGACGTCATAGCGTCGTTGGCCGAGCACGGCGAACGCTCCCGCAAGAGCGGCAAGGAACTGTTCGAGCACCAGGTCACGCGCTGGGTGAAGCTGCAGAGCGTGCACGGTCCCGTGATAGTGCGGTTCTGGTCGCAGCGCGGGTTCCTGGAGCGCCTGCAGGCCGCGGACGCCATCACGGCGCTGTCGTGCACCGCGTGGGACCGGGCGCTGCGCGGAGTGCTGGTCGAGCTGGCGCTGCCGGACACGCTGCTGAACGTCGCGCGGTTCCTGCACAGCTCGTTGTTCGACCCGCGCGAGATCATGGACCTCACGAAAACCGCCGGACTCCCCGACGAGCAGGTGGTCCGGCGGCTCTCCGACGCGTTCTACGGCGCCCTGACGGGCTGGTCGGGGCACTAGACCCCGAGCGGCAGCACCCACTTCAGCTCGGACTTCACGTTCGGGCGGCCGTCCTGCGGGTCGTCGCCCGCGATGCCGCCGGCCGCGATCTTGTCGAGGGTCTTCAGGCCCTCGGGCAGGATCTGGCCGAACACCGTGTAGTTCGGGCGCAGGGTCGAGTCCGACTGCACGAGGAAGAACTGCGAGCCGTTGGTGTCCGGGCCGGCGTTGGCCATGGCGAGCGTGCCGCGCGGGTAGATGCGGCGCTGGCCGGTCGGGTCGTTCGGCGCGGGCTGGAGGTCGGTCGGGAGCTCGTCCTCGTACTTGTAGCCCGGGCCGCCCTCGCCGGTGCTGGACGGGTCGCCGCACTGGAGGACCTTCAGCGTCGGGTACGCGGTGAGGCGGTGGCAGTCGGTCTGGTTGTAGAAGCCGCGGTGCGCGAGGTGGATGAAGCTGTGCGCGGTGCACGGCGCCTTGGTGCGGTCGAGCACGAGCGGGATGTCGCCCTGGTTCGTCTTCACCTTCACCAGGACCTTGCCCTTGGTGAACCACGGGTCGCGGGGGATGGAGACCGGACGCGCGGCGGGCTCGTCCGGCGTCGCGGTGAACCCGCAGTCGGGACGTGCCGCGAGCTGCGCTTCGGGCTGCGCGGACGCGGCCGGGGTGGTGATGAGTCCGACGGTCACTGCCGCCACTGCCAGACCAGCTGCGATTCGCCTCATGCGCGCTTCCTAGCCGAGGCCGTCGCGGCCCGGCAAGTCTTAACGGATCACTCCGGTTGCCCCACAGCGGTAGTTCACTCGATCCAGCGACGTGTACCGGATCCAAGACCGGGTACCCGAACTGCATAGGGAGGTAATGCAGTCATGGGATTCGACGAGTTGAAGAACAAGGCCAAGGACCTGATCGGCGAGCACGGCGACAAGGTCGACCAGGGTGTCGAGCGCGCAGGCCAGTTCGCCGACGAGAAGACCGGTGGCAAGCACACCGAGCACATCGACCAGGGCGAGAACAAGCTCAAGGAAGGCCTCCGGAACTTCGGCGGCCAGCAGTAGCCGGGCGAACCACCCGGCATGCGTTCGTGAGGTGCGCATGCCGGGTGGTTCGCGTGTGAGTTACGCCTGATCGGACGATCCACGTCCGCGGACGCACCAGCGTTCTCGATTCACTTCCGCGATCCCGGCGACCCAGTTACCGTCGTTCGCCGGGATCGCGGAGGTGACGGTGGATCCGAGCGGGGTGACGAGAGCGGCACGACTGACGGCGTTGGCCGCGTTGTGCCTGGTCACCGTCGTTCTGCTGCTTCCCGCGGCCATCAGCGTGAGCACCGGCGGGACCGTGCCGGAGTTCTTCGGCGAGTTCGGCCGGTGGCTGTGGCCCGCAGTCGGCGTGATGGTACTCGTCGCGGTCGGCCTCGCGTTCTGGGAACGCGTCCGCGGCCACGAGACCAGCAACCGCGCCGCCGTCCTGGGACGCGTCGAGTCGCGGGTGAAGGCCTTGCTCGCCTCCTCGCTGGCCGCGCAGACCCAGATCAAGCTCGGCGTGCTGCGGCCGCCGAAGCTCGCGGTGCGCGTCGACGGCGAGTCGTTCTCCTACACGAACCTCGAAGCCATCTACGACCGGCTCGGCCACAGCATGGTCCTCTCCGGCCCGGTAGGCAGCGGCCGGTCGACCCTGCTGCGCGAGCTGTGCCTGGTGCTGGTCGACCGGGCGCGCAACGACCCCGAGGCACCGATCCCCGTCATCGTGGACCTGGCGACGTGGCGTGCGTACGGCACCCGCAAGCCGACCGAGTTCACGGCGTGGTTGCTGCGCGAGATGAACCGCCGCTACGGCATCAGCCGCTCCGCCGGCACGATCTGGCTGCGCCGCGAGCGGGTGGCCGTGCTGATCGACGGCCTGGACGAGGTGCCGCGCGTCGACCGCGCGCACTGCGAGGCCGAACTCGCGCCGTTCGCGTCGGTCGTGTGCTCGACGGGTCCCATCGAGAACCTGCCGACGGTGCACGTGGAACCGTTGTCGCGCGGGCAGGTGCTCGAGTACATCGCCTCGGTCAGCCCCCGGCTCGACGGCCTGGAGTCCGCGCTGACACCGGAGATCTGGGAGCGGCTGGACTCGCCGCTGGCGTTGAACCTCCTGGCACTGACGCACCTGGACAAGCAGGTCGACACGATCGGCACCGACTTCGTCGGGTCCTTCGTAGTGGAACGGCTCTCCGGCCAACGGGGTGCGGGCCCCGCGATCCGCGCCCTGAAGTTCCTCGCGCGGCTGGACCGACCGGATCTCGGCGCTCCCGTGCACATGCCGCACCGCCGCTCGTGGCTTCCGCTGCTGCCGACGCGCCCGTTGTGGTTGCTGTTCGTGCGCGCGGTGCCGGCCGCCTACGCCGGTGGTGTGTGCGCCGTGGCGTTCCTGACGGGGGTCCGCTTCGGGTTGTGGCCCGCGCTGGTGTTCGTGGTCGCGGCTTCGGCGTTGCTCGTGCTGGTGAACAAGCTGCCGAACGTCTTCCACCCTCCCGGACGCGCACACGGGATCATCACCGCCGCGCTCGCCTTCCTCGCGGGTGTGGTCGCCGGGTTCGTGGTCGGGCTCGCCGGCCTGTGGCTCGGCGAGATCGGCACGCCGTGGCCGTACGCCGTGGCGTACGTGTTCGTGGTGGTGGCGTCGTTCTTCCTGGCGTTGGGCTTCGTTCCGGGCGACGCGCCCATCCCGTGGTCGGTGCTGGCCGCGGCCGCGCCGGGCATCGCGATGATCTGGACCGGTCCCTACGTCGTGCTGGCGGGCATGGGGATGGGCTTCTCCGCGGGCGTCGCCGGCGGCATCTTCGCCGCGGCAGTAGGACGTGTGTGGCGCACGGTGCGGCCGGCCCAGCAGAAGCGCATGCGACTCGGGCGGCCGTGGTGGGTGCAGCCTGCCGTCCCGGTTCTCGGCTTGGTCGGTCTTCTAGGTGGGCTCGGTTCTCTGGGGTCGTGGGGCACCGCACTCGGTGTGGCGCTGGGGTTGCTGGTGACGCCGACGGCCGCCCGTGACTACGTCTGGCCGTTCGACGCGCTCGCCGAAGTCGCCGCCGAGGCCGTCACCCGCCCGTTGTCGCTGGGTGAGCTGTCGTTCCGCCGCAAGGCGCTGCTGCACCTGGCCCAGGACCGCCTGCTGCTCACCCGAGTGGACGGCGACTACCGCTTCGCGCACGTGGCACTGCGCGACCATCTGGCCGCATGCGACCCGACCGCGCTGGTCAGGGCCACGCGTCGTTGAACCTTCACGCTTCGCGGTCCGTACGGCCTGGTGGGAAGGTCGGGTGTTGCACATGCGCTGGTCGAAGGGCTGGCTCGCGGGTGCCGGGGTGTTCTCGGTCGTCGCGGCCATCGGGGGCGCGGCCTATGCCGTGGCCGGCTCCGGTCCGTCCACGTCGCAGACGGGGCCGGCGGGCAAAGAGGTCTGCACGGGGCGGCAGCTGAGCGCGGTCGCCTCGACCGGGCCGGCGAGCGTGACCTCCGACCAGTTCCCGGCCGGAACCTCGTTGCGCATCACGAACCTCTCGAACGGCCGGGCCATCACCGTGTCCGTCACTGGGACCGGCAGCGGGTGCGCCGTGCTGAACTCCGCGGCGTTCGACGCGCTGCGTTCGACCGAGTCGGACACCGCTCTGCGGCGGGTCCGGGTGGAGATCGTGGGGAACGCGCCGGCGCCCACGTCCGTCCGGTCCGCCACCTCCCGCGTGCGCGCCTCCGGAGTCGTCGGCCAGGTCGTCTGCGACGGCGCGACCGTCGGGCTGTCCCCGGTGGGCGGCGCGCCTGGCGCCTTCTCGTCGCAACTGCCCGTCGGCACGTCGGTCCGGGTGACCAACCTGGACAACGGCCGGCAGACGACCGTCCGGATCGTCGGCGTCGGTCCGGCGTGCGTGGTGCTGAACAGCGCGGCGTTCGAGCTCGTCGGGGAGTCCGGCGCGACCGTGGTGAAGCGGGCCCAGATCGAGAAGGTGACCTGAGCCCGGCACGTCACCAGTCCATCGGCTCGTCGGGCTCCTCCGGCTCCGGCCACTCGTCCGCCTCGCCGCCCGAACCCCACGCCGCGCCACCCGTGCCAGTGGTCTTCTGCGGCTTGGGCTTCGGGGCCGCGGCCGGAGCGGAACCAGCCGGCGCTGGTCCGCCGCCGGCCACCACCTCCAGGATCTGCTCGCCGTACTTCGTGAGCTTGGCCTGCCCCACGCCGCTCACCGCGCCCAGGGCGGACAACGAACCGGGCCGTGACGCGGCGATGGACTTCAGCGTGGCGTCGTGGAAGATCACGTACGCCGGGACGCCCTGCTCGCGGGCCTGCTGGGCCCGCCACTCGCGCAGCGACTCGAAGAGCGGGGTCGCCTCGGACGGCAGGTCGACCTTCACCTTGGCCGCAGCCGCCGTGGCAGTGGCCGTGCGGGTGGTCGAACGGGCCGGTGTCGGGTCCTTGCGCATCTTCACTTCGCGCTTGCGGCCCAGCACCTCGGAGCTCGCCTCGGTGAGCACCAGGGTCGAGTACTCGCCCTCCACCGCCAGGAGGCCCTGGGCCAGGAGCTGGCGGACGACACCGCGCCACTCGCCCTCGTTCAGGTCCTCACCCAGGCCGAACGTGCTGAGCTGGTCGTGGTCGAACTGGATGACCTTCGCGGTCTTGCGGCCCAGCAGGATGTCGATGGCCTGGCCGGCACCGAACTTCTGGTTGCGCTCCTTGCGCAGGCGCCAGACCGTGGAGAGCAGCTTCTGGGCCGCGACCGTGCCATCCCACGACTCGGGTGGCGTCAGGCATGTGTCGCAGTTGCCGCACGGCACGCCGCTCTGGCCGAAGTAGTCGAGGAGCCGGGTGCGGCGGCACGTGATGGTCTCGCACAGGGCGAGCATCGCGTCGAGGTGCATCTGCGAGCGGCGGCGGAAGGCCAGGTCGCCCTCCGACGACTCGATCATCTTGCGCTGCTGCACCACGTCCTGCAGGCCGTAGGCGAGCCAGGCGGTGGACGGCTGACCGTCGCGGCCCGCGCGGCCCGTCTCCTGGTAGTAGCCCTCGACGGACTTCGGGAGGTCGAGGTGCGCGACGAAGCGGACGTCCGGCTTGTCGATGCCCATGCCGAACGCGATCGTGGCGACCATGACCAGGCCGTCCTCGCGCAGGAACCGGGCCTGGTTGCGCTGGCGCACCGACGCGTCCAGCCCCGCGTGGTACGGCAGCGCCGGGATGCCGTTGGCCACCAGGAACTCCGCGGTCTTCTCCACGGAGGCGCGGGACAGGCAGTAGACGATGCCCGCGTCGCCGCTGTGCTCGCCGCGCAGCAGGTCGAGGAGCTGCTTCTTCGGTTCCTTCTTGGGGACGATCCGGTACTGGATGTTCGGGCGGTCGAAGCTGGAGACGAACTGGCGGCCGTCGGACAGGTCGAGCCGCGTCAGGATCTCCTGGCGCGTCGCCTCCGTGGCGGTGGCGGTGAGCGCGATGCGCGGCACCTTCGGCCAGCGCTCGTGCAGCTGCGTCAGGGAGAGGTAGTCGGGCCGGAAGTCGTGGCCCCACTGCGAGACGCAGTGCGCCTCGTCGATCGCGAACAGCGCGATCTCGCCCTGGTCCAGCAGCCTCAGCGTCGCCTCGGACGTGAGGCGTTCGGGCGCCAGGTAGAGCAGGTCGAGCTGGCCGTTGACGAACTCGGCCTCGACCATCCGGCGCTCGTCCCAGGACAGCGAGGAGTTGAGGAAGCCCGCGCGGACACCGAGGGCGCGCAGCGCGTCCACCTGGTCCTGCATCAGCGCGATGAGCGGGGAGACGACCACGCCCGTGCCGGGGCGGACCAGGGCGGGGACCTGGTAGCACAGGGACTTGCCGCCGCCCGTCGGCATGAGCACGAGCGCGTCGCCGCCCGAGATCACGTGGTCGACGATGTCGGCCTGGTCGCCGCGGAACTCGGGGTACCCGAAGACGCGCTGCAGGACCTGCAGCGCGTCTCCGTGGTCGACACCGTCGGTTGAACCCATGGAGCCGATGCTAGCGAGCAGCACCGACACTCCCGGTGGCTAGCCCAACTCGCCCTTCGTACCAGCGGAAACACTGGTGGCGACCAGCGGCGCGGGCGACGCGGCGGGCACCGCGCCCTTCAGCGGGATCCGCACCGACGTGCTCGCCAGGTCGACGGTCAGCCGGGGCAGCTGGCTCGGCCGCACGATGACGCTCGAGTCGGTGCCGCCGATGAGCAGGCCGAGCCGGTGGCCGGCCGGGACCACGTGGTCCGTTGTGGACAGTCGGAACGTGATGCCGTACCTGGTGCCCGGCGTGATCGTGCGCGTGACGGAGCGGGACTCGTAGTTCGCGAGGTCCGCCCAGCCGCGGGCGATGATCTGCGCGTCGACGCTGCCCGACGTCGCCTCCGTGTTGCGGTAGCAGGCGTCGTCACCGGTGCGGCTCTCACCCCAGCACGACTCCGTGGTCAGGGTCCGGATGCCCTCACCCGTCCGCACCTGCGCCGGGCCGTAGTCGACCAGGTAAGCCGTGAGGTGCGCGGTCGGCGTCGACGAGGACACCCCCACGGTGATGGACGACGTGCCCGCGACACGCAGGTCCGACGCGAGAGCTGCCGTCGAGTAGACCACCCGGCCGGTGTTGGAACCGGAGAGCCACGTGGACGGCGTCGCGCTGCCGTTGTCGGTGAACGCCGCCGTACCCGTGCCGGCCGCAGTGCCGAGTCCCGAAGAAGATGGACGCAACACGGTGCTCACGGTCCCGGTGGGCGGCCACGTCTGGTCGTCCTCCCACTGGTTCGGCGCGCGCTCCGCGGAGACCTGCGCTTCGTTCTCGATGCCGTTCTGCACGTTCAGCAGCCAGCGGTCGAACCACTTGTGCAGCGTCGCCACCCACTCCGCGCGCCGGAAGTCGAACGGGTCGACGTGCGCGGTCTGCGAGAACCACAGCTTCTTCGGCACCGACGCGGGCAGCGCGTCCCAGAACTGGCCGAACTGCAACGTCTTCACGTTGAGGTCGTTCTGCCCGTGGATGGCGAAGACGGATGCCTTCACACGAGACGCGTTGAGCACGAAGTCGCGCGTCTGCCACATGGACGTGTAGTCGCCGTTGGCCGGAGAGCCGTTCGTCATCTGCGTGCGCACGGCACCGCACCGTGAGCGCGCGTTGGAGTTCTCGAACTGCGAACCCAGCCCGGTCGGCGAGCTGTAACTGGTGTACGCGACGCCGTCGGAGCGGAACCAGTCGTACCAGGAGCTGATGCCCGCGATCGGCACGATGGTCTTCAGCCCGTCGACGCCGGTGGACGCCACGCCGTTCGCGACCGAGCCGTCCCACGACTTACCGATCATGCCGACGGCGCCGGTCGACCACGAGGCCGACTTGGTCGCGGTGCCGGTCGGGGTGGTGTAGCCGGTGCGGCGGCCGTTGAGCCAGTCGATCACCGCGGTGCCGGAGGCGATCTCGGACTGGCCGCCGACGTCGACGCAGCCGCGGGACCGGTTCGTGCCGAGGAAGTCGACCAGCACGACCGCGTAGCCGCGCGGGACGAAGTAGTTGTCGTAGAACAACGGGAACTTCACCGGCACACCGGCGGAGTCGTAGGTCTTGACCTCGCTCTCGTTGCCGCGTCCCGTGCTCTGGTAGTAGGGACTGGCCTCCATGATCACGGGCACGCGCCCGGTCGTGGACGGCCGGATGACGTCGGCGGCGACCCGGTCGCGGGTGCCGTCGCCGTCGAGGTCGAGCCCGGAGTCGACGTAGACGGTCTCGCGGACCGCGTCGGCCATCGAGTGGATCGGCGCGGACACGCCGCCGGACAGGGTGAACGCCGGTGTCGCCGCTGTGGCAGGGAGTGGCGTCAGGGTCAGGGCCCCTGCCAACGCCACTACAACACGAACACGCTTCATGGAGTTTCACGCTAAGGAGTGACGAAGTCACTCGTCAGAGCCGAAAGGCTTGATCCACGGCCTGTGCGTTTCACTCACACGTGCAGGATGCGCACTGAGCCGTCTCGTTTGGCGCACACAGTGCGGCTGGAAACGAGGGCGTTTTGCGTGTTTTGCGCAGGAACGCGTCCATTGTGGAGTCACCTGGCCACCTGGGACGCATCCCCCGGCTGGTGGGTTGTCATTCTTAAGGCTGATGTTCTCGGTGGTGAACCGAGACGAATCTCCGATGTGCAACCTGAAGACTTCCTGAAGCATTGAGACATGCTCAGCCCGTTGGACCTGTCGCTCACAAACGGACCGATCCCCCAGGTCGCGACGGTGGCGGCCGCTCTCGCGCTCACGTACCTGGCAGTGCGCAAGGACCGGAACTGGTGGGTCCGCGTGCTGCCGTCGGTCGTGCTGGCGTGCGCACTCTTCGTGACCGGTCTGACGCTCGTCATCAACCACCTGTGGAAGCCGTGGCCGGAACCGCTGCCGGTGGTTCTGATGGTGTGGCTGGGCGCGGCCCTGGCCGCCGCGGCGCTGGCGGTCGCGCGGCTGCGTTCGGGACGGTGGTACGGCCGGACGTTCGGCGTGCTCCTGGCGCTCGGCGTGCTGGCGAGCGCCGCGGTCGCGACGAACGCGCACTTCGGGCAGTACCCGAACACGCGGTCGGTGCTGGACATCTTCCGGAACGACCGGATCGACCTGAACGTGGCCGCTCCCCCTGCCTCCGGCGTCGTCGAGGTGCCGGTGGGCAAGGCCCTGTCCGAGGTGTGGAAGCGCCCGGAGAACCTGCCGGACAAGGGCACCGTGTCCGAGGCCGAGATCCCCGGCGGGTTCAAGTCGCGGCCGGCGTGGGTGTACCTGCCGCCCGCCTACCACACGGCGCCGCGCCCGCGGCTGCCCGTCATCGTGCTGATGGCGGGGCAGCCGGGCAGCCCGCGCGACTGGTTCGACGGCGGCCGGATCCTCGACAACCTGGACGCGTACGCGCGGGCGCACGACGGGCTCGCGCCGATCGTCGTCGTGGCCGACCAGCTGGGCGCCGCGACGGCGAACCCGCTGTGCGTCGACTCGAAGCTGGGCCGGGCGGAGACGTTCCTGGCCCGCGACGTGCCCGCGTGGATCAAGCAGCGGCTGACCGTCGACGAGCGCCGTGAGGCGTGGACCGTCGCGGGCTTCTCGCAGGGTGCCACGTGCTCCGTACAGCTGGCCGTGCGCGCGCCGGACGTGTACGGCAACTTCATCGCCCTTGCCCCGCAAGGGGAACCCACGCTCAGCACCCGCCAGGAAACGGTCAAGACGGTCTTCGGCGGCGACGAGGCCGCGTTCGCGCGGATCAACCCGCGGGACGTCCTCGCGCGCGAGCGGTTCCCGAAGACGGCCGGTGTGATCGTGGCGGGCAGGGACGACTCGATGTACCGCAAGCCCGACGCCGAGGTGTTCGAGGCCTGCCGCAAAGCCGGAATGGACGTGCTGTGGAAAGAGCTGCCGAGCGGGCACGACTGGAACATGGCGCGGGAGGGTCTCTTCGGGTCCCTGCCGTGGCTCGCGGCGCGGACAGGGCTGGTCAGATGATCGCCCGGCTGTTCCGCGGCGCACCGCTGACGTGCGTGTTCCTCGTCGTCTTCTGGACGGCCGGTGCGTTGACCGGCGCGATCGGCGACCAGAACGACGAGCTGCTGGCGCGGACCGGGTTCGGCACCGGAAGTCCGCCGTGGACGGTGCTCAGCTCGGTGCTGTGGTCGATGGACCTGCTGGGCTACGTGGCGACGACGGTCCTGCTGCTCGTCTTCGGGCCGCTGGCGGAACGCGCGTTCGGCGCGCTGCGGACCGCCGCGATCTTCCTGTCCTCGCACGTCGTCGGGTCGTTCCTGGGGCTCGGCCTGGTGCTGATCGGGCGGGACGTGCACTGGTCGTGGCTCGAGTCGCTGGTGGGCGAGGTCGCCGCGGGACCGTCGATCGGCGGCGTGGGCATGGCGCTGGCGCTGACGTTCCGGATGCCGCCGCTGTGGAGGCGTCGCGTCCGGCTGTTGACGATCTTGTCGGTGCTGGTGCTTACCCTGTACTCGGGTTGGCTGGAAGACCTGCTCCGACTGTCCGGTGGCGTGGCCGGGCTGGTGATCGGGGCGTTGTTCCTGAAGAGCGGTCCGGCGGGCAAGCCGCGGTCGTTCCAGGAGACCCGCGTGCTGGTGGCGTTGCTGCTGGCCGCGTCGGCGCTCGGGCCGGTCGTGGCGATGATGTCGCCGTACCCGAACGGCCCGCTGGCGTGGTTCGCGGATCTGGTGGCGGTCGCCCAGCCGTCGCAGGAGTACGTCGACGAGGTGTGCGGCGCGGACGTGGTGGACGTGTGCCGGACGATGCTGATCCAGCTGTCGTACGGCCGGTTCCCCGCGCTCGTGATGTCGCTGCTGCCGGCGTTGCTGCTGCTCGTGCTGGCGGAGGGATTGCGGCGCGGCCGTCAGTTCGCGTGGTGGTCGGCGCTGGTGTGCAACGTGGCGTGCACCGCGTTCATCGGGTGGTACGTCGTGGAGGCCGCGCGGATTCCGGACGTGGGCGCGTGGGAGACGGCGTTCTCCTTCGGCATCCCGATGCTGGCGCCGCTGGCGATCACGGTCGTGCTGCTGGTGACGCGCCGGCACTTCACCGTGCGGCTGCCCCGGCAGGCCGTCAGGAAGTTCTGGCGGTTCACGGCGGGCAGCGTCGCGTTGCTGTCGGCGTTGTACGTCTTCGGCGGGTACCTGGTCCGCGACCAGTTCACGCCGGAGCCGGGCTTCGCCGCGCTGCTCGCGGACCTGCCGACGCGGTTCCTGCCGCCGGGCTACCTCGGTCTGGTGCCGTTGCAGTTCTCGGCGGAGGGGTTCGCCGGCGCGCTGCTGTTCGAGTACACGGGCGTGGTGTTCTGGCTGATCGTACTGGCGGGTCTGCTGATGGCGTCGTGGCGGACGTGGCCGGCGACGTGCGAGGAGGAGGCGGAGCGCGCCCGTGACCTGATGCGGCGCCACGGCGGTTCGTCGCTGTCGTACATGACGACGTGGCGCGGCAACCAGTACTGGTTCACGCCCGACGGCGAGACGGCGATCGCCTACCGGGTGGTGGCGACGATCGCGCTGACGGTCGGCGACCCGATCGGCCCGGCGCGCGTCGAGGCCGTGCGCGGGTTCGCGGAGTTCTGCGCGCACAACGGGTGGACGCCGTGCCTGTACAGCGTGGGTGACGAGACGAGGGAGGTGGTCGAGGGCCTGGGGTGGTCGGCGGTGCAGGTCGCCGAGGACACCGTGATCGAACTGCCCGAGCTGAGCTTCACGGGCAAGAAGTGGCAGGACGTGCGCACGGCGCTGAACAAGGCCGCCAAGGCCGGCATCACCGCCGAGTGGTGCGCCTACGCCGACGCGCCGTTCGCGATCACCGACCAGATCCGGTCGATCTCGGCGGAGTGGGTGGCGGACAAGGGCCTGCCCGAGATGGGCTTCACGCTGGGCGGTCTGGAGGAGCTGACCGGCGACGGTGTCCGCTGCCTGCTGGCCGTCGACGGCGACCGCACGGTGCACGGCATCACGAGCTGGCTGCCGGTGTACGCCGACGGCGAGGTGGTCGGGTGGACGCTCGACTTCATGCGCCGCCGCGCGCACGGGTTCCGCGGTTCCATGGAGTTCCTGATCGCCTCGGCGGCCCAGCAGCTCCAGGCGGAGGGCGCGAGGTTCCTGAGCCTGTCGGGAGCGCCGCTGGCCCGGCTCGACCGCGGCGAACGCCCACGCGCGCTCCAGCGCGTCCTGGACCTCACCGGCCAGGTGCTGGAGCCGGTGTACGGGTTCCGCTCGCTGTTCGCGTTCAAGGCGAAGTTCCAGCCGAAGTACCGGCCGATGTTCATGGCGTACCCGGACTCGGCCGCCCTGCCGCGCATCGCGAACGCCGTGAGCCGCGCGTACCTCCCGCACCTCAACGCGCGCCAGGGCCTCCGGCTCGCCACCAAGATGATCATCCGGACCCGCGGGCGCGTCGCCGCTCGGGAGCACACGGGCTGAGTCCCGTCCCGCAGTGTGGTCCGTCCGGGAGCGCGTTCGCAGGACAGTGCTGGTCCGAAAGGGTGGAGCGCCGTTCTGCTCACTCCTGCCCGTGCTGCGCTGGGCGAAGATGCGCCGATGACCGCGCGGGGCGACCTGTCTGCCCACACCACGACGTTCACCGGCCGCCGGACGGAGCTCGCTGCTGCCGCGGCGCACCTCGGCCGTGCCCGGCTGGTCACCCTGACCGGGGTGGCCGGCGTCGGCAAGACGCGGGTCGCCGGGGAGCTCGGGCGGCTGGCCGTGCGGGCGGGGTCGTTCCAGCACGGCGTGCAGGAGGTGCGGCTGTCCGACCTCGGCGACCCGGCGCTGCTCGCCAGGACGGTCGCGGCCGAGCTGGGGATCGTCGACAACGCGCGGGACAACGGGTTCGGGCGGCTCGTGGAGTCGTTGTACGACAAGCACCTGCTGCTCGTGCTGGACCACTGCGACCACCTGCTGGAGGCGGTCCGGCACTTCGTGCACCACCTGTCGCGGGAGTGCAAGGGGATCACGGTTCTCGTGACGTCACGGGAGCCGCTGGGCATCTACGGCGAGCACGTCGTGCCCGTACCGCCGTTGGGCGACGAGGCCGTGGAACTGTTCCTGCGCAAGGCGGACGTCGCGCCGGACGAAGAACGACTGCCCGAGGTCAAGGCGCTGTGCGAGGCGGTCGGCGGACTGCCGCTCGCGGTCGAGCTGGTGGCCGCGCGGATCGGCGAAGCGGCACCCGGCGCGGTGCTCGACGAGCTCGGGACGGCGTCGCTGGACCAGGTCCTCGACTGGGTGGCGCGGCACTGCACGGACGAGGAACGACGGGTGTGGGCGGCGCTGTCGGTGTTCCCGGCCGACTTCGACCTGGCCGCGGCGGAGGCGGTCGCGGGCGTGGCGGCGCTGGAGACGGTGTCCGCTCTCGCGCTCAAGGCGATCGTGTCGATCAGCGGCGATGACCGCTTCCGGTTGCCGGGAGCCGTGTCGGAGTTCGGCGTTCGGATGCTGCCGGACGTCGACGAGCCGTTGCGGCGGCATGTGCTGCACTACAGCGCGTTCGTCGACGAGGCGACGCGCTCGTGGTTCTCGCCGGACGAGGCGCGGTGGATGGGCAGGCTGCGGGAGGAGTGGCCGAACGTCCGCGCGGCCATCGGGTACGCGCTGAAGACGCCGGACCTGGCCGAGGTGGGCACGCTCATGGCGATGAACATGCAGCGCACGCGGTTCACGGCGTCCGCGGGCAGGCTCGGCCAGGCGCGCGACCTGCTCGCCACGGCTCGTCAGGTGATCACCGAGGCACCGCTGCGGACGTCGTTGCTGGCGCACTGCGCGTACATGGCACAGGCGTCGGGCGACATGGCGACCGCGATCCCGTTGATGAACGAGGCCCGCGCGTTGCCCCGGACGTCCACCCCCGACGTGAACCTGCTGATCGTCGAGGCCACACACCTCTTCTTCGTCGAGGGCTCACCGGACTGCGTGCCGTTGTACGCGCAGGTCGTCGAGCTCTGCCGGCAGTTCGCGTCCCCCGGCGACACCTACTTCACCGAGCTCATGCACGCGATGGCGTCGTGCTTCCTGCTGGACGCCGAAGCCGCGGACAAGGCCACGACCGGGTTGCGGAGAACCGCGGAGGACAACGGCGTCGAGTGGTCACGCGCCTGGGGACTGTGGCACCGAGGCCTGTACGAGCTGCTGCACGGCGACCCGGCCCAGGTGCACCCGCTGGCGGTCGAGGCGTTGCGCACGCAGCTCGCGATCGGCGACGCCTGGGGTCCGGCGTACAGCCTCTGGCTGCTCGCCTGCACGTGCGCGGAGCTGGGCGCCTTCGACCGCGCCGCACGGCTGCAGGGCGCGCTGCGGGCGCAGGAACGGGTCTCGCGGATCTCGTTCGGCGCCATGAGCCCGTTCCACGGTCTGCTGGAGCGGGCGGACCGGATCGTGCGCCGCGCGCTCGCCGACGACTACCCGGTGATCACGACGCTGGGCCTCGACCTGCGGCCGGAGCAGGCGATGCAGCTCGCCCTCGAACCGGTGCCGGAGTCGGAACGCGTCCGCCTGGGCCGTGGCCGCCGGGCGGGCTGAGGCGAGAGCGTCAGCGCGCCTCGAAAGCCAGCTTCACGCCCAGCGCGACGAACACCGACGCGGTCACGCGGTCGAGCAGGACCTGCTGGCGCAGCAGGAAAGCACGGGCCCGGCCCGCCACCACGACCAGGAACGGCAGCCACACCAGGCCGAGCCCGAGGTGGACCGCCACGAGCACCGCACCCCACGCCGGCTGCCCGGCGGGCATGAACTGCGGCAGCAACGACAGGTAGAAGACGCCGACCTTCGGGTTGAGCAGGTTCGTCAGCAGTCCCGCGCGCAACGACGCCCGCGGGCCCGGCACCGGCCGCGCGTCCTCCAGCGACGCGGCCTTGCGGGAGTTCCACAACGCCTTGGCGCCCAGGTAGATCAGGTAGGCCGCACCGAGCCACCGCACGACGTCGTAGGCCACCTCGGACGCCGTCAGCAACGCCGTGAGTCCCGCGAGGCTCGCCACCGCCCACACCAGACATCCCAGCGAGATGCCGAGAACGACGCCCAATGCCGCGCGCCTGCCGCTCAGCAGGGCCGTACGCAGCACCATCACCGTGTCGAGCCCCGGCGTGAGGACGGTCAGCAGCGCGACGAGCGAGAAGCTCAGCAGTGCGACGGTGGACATGCGGCCATCAGATCACACGTCACCGCGCGTCGGCGGCGGTTTTCAGGCCGAACGCGATCAGCGCGGACGCGGACAGGCGGTCGAGCAGAGTCCGTTGCCGCAGCAGGAAAGCGCGGGCCCGACCGGCCGCGGTGATCAGGACCGGGAACCACAGCAGGCCGATCCCGAGGTGGATCGCCACGAGCACCGCACCCCACTGCGGCTGTCCGACGGGGAGGAACTGCGGCAGCAGCGAGAGGTAGAAGACGCCCGGCTTCGGGTTGAGCAGGTTCGTGAGCAGCCCGACCCGGACGGCCGCGCGCACCGACGGCACCGGCGCCGGCTCGTCGGCCTCGACCGGCTTGCGCGAGTTCCACAACGCCTTGGCGCCCAGGTGGACCAGGTAGGCCGCGCCGAGCCAGCGCACGACGTCGTAGGCCAGTTCGGACGCCTGCAGCAACGCCGTCAGCCCGACGAGCCCCGCGACCGCCCATACCAGGCACCCCAGCGTGCTGCCGACCACCACGCCCAGCGCGGTCCGGCGGCCGACCAGCAGCGCGGTCCGCAGCACCAGCAACGTCTCCAGGCCCGGCGTGATGACGGTCAGGAGCGCGACGAGGGTGAAGCTCAGCAGTGCGGCGGTCGACATGCCGCCATCAGAGCACGGAAACGCTCGAAGCCCAGAAGAGTTAACCCCGCAGACATCGGCAGATTAGTTGACATCAACTAGTTAGAGTCGGATAGTTGACTTCAACCAATGGAGGACCACATGCGGCGCAAGGTGTCGAACCCACTGGCGCTGGCGGTGCTGGCGTATCTCGTGATGCGGCCGATGCACCCGTACGAGCTGGGCAAACAGCTCAAGGACAACGGCAAGGACCGCAACATCAAGTTCAACCGCGGCTCGCTCTACATGGTCGTCGAGCAGCTGCGGAAGGCCGGGTTCGTCGCCGAGCAGGAGACCGTCAAGGACACCGAACGGCCCGAGCGCACGATCTACGCGCTCACCGACGCCGGGCGGAGCGAGCTCTACGACTGGCTGCGCGAGCTCGTCCGCGACCCGGCGCACGAGTACCCGCAGTTCGGCGTGGCGCTGTCACTCATCGCGGTGCTGGACCCGGCCGAGACCGTGGACCTGCTCCACGCGCGTGCCGGCGTGCTGACGAAGGACCTCGACGACACCCGCGCGATCGTCGCCAAGGCCGGCGACGAGGGCGTCGAGTGGATCTTCCTCGTCGAGGAGGAGTACCGGATCTCCTTGCTGGAGGCGGAACTGCGCCTCGTCCAGAGGCTCACGGGGGAACTGGCGAAGGACGAGTACCAGCGGTTGTGGCGGCACCACTTCGGGAGGGAACAGTGAAGGCGTTGGTCATCGGGGGCGGCATAGCGGGGCCGGTCACGGCGCTCGCGTTGCGGAAGGCCGGCATCGAGTCGGTCGTGTTCGAGGCGTACGACGCCACGGCGGACGGCGTCGGCGGCATCCTCAGCGTGGCGCCGAACGGGTTGGCGGCGTTGCGGATCGTCGGCCTGGCCGAGGACTTCGGCGAACCCGTCCGGCGCATGGTGATGGCGGACGGGCAGGGCCACGTGCTGGGCGCCGTCGAGGGCGAGCCGAGCCGCGTGGTGTGGCGGGCCGACCTCTACCGCCGCCTGAGGGATCTCGCGACGACGAACCGGGTCAAGGTCGAGCACGGCAAACGGCTCGTGGACGTGCAGACGCGCGAGGACGGCGTCACCGCGTTGTTCTCCGACGGCAGCACCGAGTCCGGCGACGTGCTGGTCGGCGCGGACGGCATCCGCTCGACGGTCCGCTCGATCATCGACTCCGCCGCTCCCGGCCCCGAGTACGTGGGCCTGCTGGGGTTCGGCTCGTTCGCCGAGGGCAGCGGCGTGCGGGCCGAGCCGGAGACGATGTACTTCGTCTTCGGCAGCTCGTTCCTCGGCTACTGGGCCCAGCCGGACGGCACCGTCGCGTGGTTCAACAACCTCGCGGTCCCCGAACCGATGACGGCGGCCGAGATCGACGCCGTCCCGGCCGCCACCTGGCTCGAACGACTGCGCGCCGCCTATGGCGACGACATGCCGGCGAAGCAGCTGCTGGCGCACAGCCGGGACGTGATCGGCGCCGGCCCGCTGGAGATCATGCCGAGCGTCCCGCGCTGGCACCGCGACCGGATGGTGCTCGTCGGCGACTCCGCCCACGCGCCGAGCGCGAGCTCCGGCCAGGGTGCCTCACTGGCGGCGGAGTCGGCCGTGCAACTGGCCCGGTGCCTGCGCGACATCCGTGACGTCCCCACGGCTTTCGCCACCTACGAACGTCTGCGCCGTCCCCGCGTCGAGGGCATCGCCAAGCGCGCGGCACGGACCAACAGCAACAAGCGCGGCATCGGTCCCGTCACGCGGCTGCTCATGCCGCTCGTGATGAAGACGGTCGGGCGCCGTGCGTTCACGAGGGACCAGAACTACCGCATTGACTGGGACGCTCAGGTCAGCCGGTAACCGTGCGCCGGGCGGTTCGCCATGCCGTACCGCGGCTGCACTTCGGCTTTCCCGATCGTCACCAGGTGTTCCAGGTAGCGGCGCGCGCTCACGCGGGACAGCCCGGCCCTGGCGCCGACCTCCTGGGCCGAGAGGTCGCTCTCGCAGTCCTTCAACGCGTCGATCACCAGCCGCAGCGTCACGGCGGACAGGCCCTTGGGCATGGCCGCCGTGCGCGGCCGGTGGTGCATCAGCTGGTCGACCTCGTCCTGGTCCAGGACCTGTCCCAACCTCTGCACCTCGATGCGCTGGGCCAGGTACTCCCGCATGCGGTCGAGGAACGCCGTGCGCGTGAACGGCTTCACGAGGTAGTTGTCCACGCCGCGGGACATGGCCTGCCGCACGGTCTCGCGCTCCCGTGCCGCGGTGACCGCGATGACGTCGACGGGCGTCCCGGAGCGGGCGCGCAGCCGCGACAGCACCTCGAGCCCCGACATGTCGGGCAGGTGGATGTCGAGCAGCACCAGGTCGGGCCGCAGGGCGTCGACCGCCCGCAACGCCTCCCCGCCGCGGTGCGCCTCGCCCACCACCTCGAACTCGGGCATCGCCTCCAGGAAGCCGCGGTGGATCGCGGCCACGGCGAAGTCGTCATCGACCACGAGCGTTCGCACGCTCATCGGTTCCCCGTTTCCGGCAGCCACACGTCGAACGACGCGCCGCCGAGCTCCGAGTCGCTGATCGCCACCCGGCCGCTGCGCCGGGTCACCACCCTCGACACCAATGCGAGTCCAATTCCCCTGCCGTGCGCGCCCTCGGCGTCCTTCGAGCTGACGCCCAGGTCGAAGATGCGGCCGCGTTGCGACTCCGCCACCCCGGGGCCATCGTCGTCCACGACCACGCGCACCCCGCTGGACGACGAGCGGACCAGCACGCGCACCGTGCCTCCCGTCTCGACCGCGTCCACCGCGTTGTCCACCAGGTTCCCCAGCACCGTCAGCGCGTCGTCGCCCGCGCGGGTGTCGACGGTGCTGTCCGGGTCGAGCCTCAGCCGCACTCCCCGTTCGTGCGCGGTCGACGACTTGGCGAGCAGCAACGCCGCGAGCGCCGGATCCGCGTTCGCACCGTCGATGATCTCGGCCGTGACCGAACCCGCGCCACCGACCCGTTCTATGTAGGCGACGGCGTCCGCGCTGCGGTCGAGGTCCAGCAGACCGCCGATGACGTGCAGGTGGTTGGAGAACTCGTGGGCCTGCGCCCGCAGCACCTCCGTAACGGTGCGCTGGCCGTCGAGCTCCCGCAACGCGTCGTGCAGCTCGGTGCGGTCGCGCAACGTCAGCACGACACCGACGGCGCGGTCGTGCGTCTTCGCGGTGGTGCGGTTCGCGACCAGGACCCGTTCTCCCGCGAGGACGAGCCGGTCGGCCACGTCGTCGTCGCCGCGGGCCAGCTCCAGCAGGCCGTCGTCGAGGACCTCCGCCGCCGGCCGCCCGCTCGGGTCCTCGTCCAGGCCCAGCAGGCGCTTCGCCTCGTCGTTGACGAGGGCGAGCTTCTCCTTGTCGTCCAGGGCGACGACCCCTTCGCGGATGCCGTGCAGCATCGCGTGGCGGGTCTCCAGCAGCTGGGCGATCTCGGCCGGTTCGAGCCGGAAGGTGCGGCGCCGGAAGTGCCGGGTGACCAGCGCGGCGCCGAGGACGCCGACGAGCGCGGCCGCGGCCAGCCACCCGATCAGCTCCGGCAGGTCCTCCGCGAGGTCGTCGGACAGCTCGCTCTCCAGGATGCCGACCGACGCGATGCCCAGGATCTGCCCGTCGCGCGACCGCACCGGCACCTTGGCCCGCAGCGACGTGCCGAGCGTGCCGGTCTCCGTCCCGACGAAGATCTCGCCGGACAGCGCGACGCTCGGGTCGGTCGAGACGCGCTCGCCGATCCGGCTCGGGTCGGGGTGGGCGTAGCGCACGCCGTTACGGTCGGTGACGACCACGTACGTCACGTTGGACGCCTTCCGGATCACCTCGGCCAGCGGCTGGATCGTCACGGTCGGGTCATTCGAACCGAAGGCGTCGATCACAGTGGGTAACTGCGCCACGCTTTCCGCGACCGACAGCATCCTGTCCTTGTAGGACTCCCGGATCCGGTCGCTCTGGAGTTTGGCCGCGAGCAGCCCGGCGGCACAAGTCGTCATCAGCACGATGACCACCTGCAACGCCAGTAGCAAGGCCCCAAACGACACCGACCGCCGAAACATGAGTGGAATTCTGTCGCATCGGCTGTGAATCATGTCACGAACTAAACGACCAATACGGAACTTACGACCGAACACTTACGTGTGGCGCAGCGGTTACCTAGCGTCCCCGCCCAACGTTCGCGACGAAACTAGGAGTTTCTCGATGGGTAGGGGCTGGAGACGAGCAGTGGCGCTCGCCGCTGTCGGACTGGTGCTCGCGGGGTGTGGCCAGTCGGCCAAGAGCGCCGGCGGTGACTCCACCATCGCCAAGCTGGAGATCATGGCGCCCGCCGACCCCGGTGGCGGCTGGGACCAGACCGCGCGGGCGATGCAGGCGGCGGTCAGCGGTGCCAAACTCGCCAACTCGGTCCAGGTCAGCAACGTCGGTGGCGCCGGCGGCACGGTCGGGCTCCAGAAGCTGACCTCGGAGCGCTCCGAGTCGTTCCTGATGATCACCGGCCTGGTCATGGTCGGCGCGGTGGAGACCAACGCGTCGAAGGCTCGGCTCGAGGAGACCACCCCGATCGCCCGGCTCACCGCCGAGGACGAGGTCGTCGTGGTCCCGGCCGACTCGCCGCACAAGACGATCGACGACCTGCTCAACGCCGTCAACGAGAAGGGCAAGGGGGTGTCGATCACCGGCGGCTCGGCCGGCGGCACCGACCACATCCTCGCCGGCCTGCTGCTCAAGGCGAAGAACATCGACACGGCCAAGCTCAACTACGTGCCGTACTCCGGCGGCGGCGAGTCGCTGGCTGCACTTCTGGGCAAGAAGGTCGACGCGGGCATCTCGGGCGTCGGCGAGTACAAGGAGCAGATCAAGGCCGGCAAGCTGCGGGCGCTCGGCACCTCGGGCCCCAACCCGAACCCGGACGTGAACGCGCCGACGTTCAAGGACCTCGGCGTCGAGCTCATCAACTGGCGCGGCGTCGTCGCACCGGCCTCCATCTCGGCCGACGCCAAGCTGCGGCTGACCAAGCTGGTCACCGACATGCACGCGAGCGACCAGTGGAAGGAAGAGCTCAAGAAGAAGGGCTGGACGGACACGTTCCTGACCGGCACCGAGTTCTCGACCTTCATGTTCAAGGAGATCGGCCGCGTCAAGCCCGCACTGCAGGACATCGGGCTCGTCAAGTGATTGCTGCAAAGGTCGAGGAGTACGCGTTCGGCGGTCTGGTCGCGGCGATCGGGGTCTTCACCCTGGTCGACGCGACCACGATCGCCGCGCGCGACGACAACGCCGTAGGACCACGCGCTTTTCCTTACGCCGTGGGAGTTCTGCTCGTGGTCACCGGCATCCTGGCGATCGTCGCCACGGCCAGGGGCAAGCTGGGCCAGGCCGAGGACGCCGAGGACGTCGACGAGTCGGTGCAGACCGACTGGATGACGATCGGCAAGCTCGTGGCCGTGCTCGTGGCGCACCTCGTGCTGATCGACCTGGTCGGCTGGCCGGTCGCCGCGGCGCTGTTGTTCTTCGGCGCGGCGTGGACGCTGGGAGCGACCTGGTGGCGCGCGCTGCCGATCGCGATCGTGCTCGCGCTCGTCGTGCAGGTGGTTTTCGCGTCCGGACTGGGCCTGTCGCTGCCCGCCGGGATTCTCGAAGGGGTGCCGTTCCTCGATGGATAGCGTCACCGCGCTCCTGGAGGGTTTCGCGACCGCCGCGCAACCCGAGTACCTGCTCTACGCACTGCTGGGCGTGACGCTCGGCACCGCGGTGGGCGTGCTGCCGGGCATCGGGCCGGCGATGACGGTGGCGTTGCTGCTGCCGCTGACCTACACGCTGGACCCGACGGCCGCGTTGATCATCTTCGCGGGCATCTACTACGGCGGGATGTACGGCGGTTCGACGACCTCGATCCTCCTCAACACCCCCGGCGAGTCAGCGTCGATCGTGACCGCTCTCGAAGGCAACAAGATGGCCAAGGCCGGACGTGGGGCAGCCGCCCTCGCGACGGCCGCCATCGGGTCCTTCGTGGCGGGCACGATCGCGACGATCCTGCTCACGTTGCTCGCGCCGACCATCGCGGACGTCGCTGTGCAGCTCGGCCCCGCCGACTACGTGGCGCTGATGGTCGTGGCGTTCACGACGGTGGCGGCGCTGCTCGGGTCGTCCCCGCTGCGCGGCCTGGCCGCGCTGGGGCTGGGTCTGTTCATCGGGCTCATCGGCACCGACACGCTGTCGGGTCAGCAGCGCTTCACCCTCGGGGTGCCGACGCTGGCCGACGGCGTCGACGTGGTCGTGGTGGCGGTCGGCGTGTTCGCCGTCGGCGAGGCGCTGTACGTGGCGTCGCGGCTGCGGCACGGGCCGATCGAGGTCATCCCCGTGGGCGGCAAGTGGATGACGGGCGAGTTCTGGAAGCGCTCGTGGAAGCCGTGGCTGCGCGGCACGTTCATCGGCTTCCCGATCGGCACCGTGCCGGCCGGTGGCGCGGACGTGTCGACGTTCCTGTCGTACGCGGCGGAGAAGAAGCTCTCCAAGCGGCCGGAGGAGTTCGGCAAGGGCGCGATCGAGGGCGTGGCGGGACCCGAGGCGGCCAACAACGCGGCGGCGGCGGGTGTGCTGGTGCCGCTGCTGACGCTCGGCCTGCCGACGACGGCGACGGCCGCGGTGATCGTGGCGGCGTTCCAGAGCTACGGCATCCAGCCGGGTCCGTTGCTGTTCACCAACAACTCGGCGATGGTGTGGGCGCTGATCGCGTCGCTGTACATCGGCAACCTGATGCTGCTCGTGCTGAACCTGCCGCTGGTCAAGATCTGGGTGAAGGTGCTGCAGATCCCCCGGCCGTACCTCTACGCGGGCATCCTGCTGTTCGCGGCGCTGGGCACCTACGCGGTGAACTTCGTCGTGGACGACCTGATCGTGCTGCTGGTGATCGGTGTGATCGGCTTCTTCATGCGGCGGCACGGCTACCCGGTCGCGCCGCTGGTGGTCGGCCTGATCCTCGGGCCGATGGCCGAGGAGCAGGTCCGGCGCACGCTGCAGATCAGCGAGGGCTCGCCGAGCGCGCTGGTGACCAGCCCGTTCGCGGCGGTGGCGTACACCGTGCTCGTCGTGATCCTGGTGACGGCTTTCGTGCTGCGGTTGCGCCGCAAGAGGGCCGAGAAGGCCGAACAGCTGGTGTGACCGTCGTGGCCGGAGGGGCGTTCTGCTGACAGCAGAACGCCCCTTTTGCTCTGTCGCGGTGCTGTCACGATGGTCGGCATGGCGGAGATCCTGGACTTCAAGCGCACTCCCGAACCGTTGTGGCGTGAGGCCCTGGGCCGCAAGCTGCGCGAGACGAGGGAGGAACTGGGCGAGCGCCTCGTCGACGTGGCCGACCGCGCGGGCATCTCGGTGCAGTACCTGTCCGAGATCGAGCGCGGCCGCAAGGAGCCGTCGAGCGAGATGATCGCCGCGGTCGCCGGGGCGCTGGGCGTCGACCTGGCCGACCTGCTGATCGGCATCGCCGGCCTGGTGCGCCACGGTTATGCGGTGCCTTTACGCGGCAACGGCCACTTCCACACCTCGCGCCCCACCGGTCGTCCCTCGGGCCCCGTGCTCATGGCGGCCTAACGTCGTCGTTCGAGCACCCGGTCGACGAGCCCGTACTCGACGGCGCCGGGCGCGTCGAACACGCGGTCCCGGTCGGTGTCGTGGCGCAGCTGCTCCACGCCCCGGCCGGTGTGCCTCGACAGGATGTCCTCGAGCTGCGTGCGCACCCGGACCACCTCGTCCGCCGCGAGGATGAGGTCCGGGATCGTGCCGCGGCCCTGCGCCGCGGGCTGGTGGAGCACGACCCTGGCGTGGGGTAGCACGGCCCGGCGTCCTTCGGCCCCCGCGGCCAGCAGCACGGCCCCGGCCGCGACGGCCTGCCCGACGCACGTGGTCGCCACCGGCGCCTCGATGTAGCGCATGGTGTCGTAGAGCGCGAGCATCGCCGCGGGGTCGCCGCCCTCGCAGTTGATGTAGAGGTTGATCTCCAGCTCCGGGTTGTCCGCCTCCAGGTGCAGCAGCTGGGCGATCAACGCGTTGGCGACGCCGGAGTCGATGCCGGTGCCGAGGTAGACGATCCGTTCGGAGAGGAGGTGGGAGTAGACGTCCATGACCCGCTCACCGCGCGCGTCCCGCGTGATGACGTTGGGAATCGTGTAGGTGCTCATGCGACAGCTCCCGAGTGCAGTCCCAGCTGGTGCGTGCGCACGGGCACGACCTGCCCGAGATCGCTGACGACGTGGTCGATGAACCCGTACTCGAGCGCCTGCGCGGTGGTGAACCACCTGTCGTGCAACGAGTCCGTGAAGACGCGGTCGAAGGGCTGACCGGTGTCCTCGGAGATCAGGCCGAGCACGGTGTCCCGCGTGTAGCGCAGGTCGTCCGCCTGCACCTCGACCTCGACCGCCGAGCCACCGATGCCCGCACTCCCCTGGTGCATCAGGATCCGCGCGTGCGGCAACGCGAACCGCTTGCCCTTCGTGCCGGCCGACAACAGGAACTGCCCGGCGCTGCAGGCGAGTCCGAGCGCCAGCGTCGCCACGTCGCACGGCACGAGCCGCATCACGTCGCGGATGGCGAGCATCGCGGGCACCGATCCACCGGGCGAGTGGATCCACAGCGCGATGTCCTGCCGCGGGTCCTCGCTCGCCAGCGACAGCATCTGGGTCGCGAGCACCGTGCCGTTGTCGTCGTCGAGGCCGCCGTCGAGAATCAGCACCCGCTGACCGAAGAACCGTTCTCGCAGCCCTGGGCTGAAGAGCTTCTCGTTGTTCGTCATGGCACCGACGATGCCGGTGCGCCCGTGCCGCGCGCTGCTTTCTCTGCTGTGGGCAGATCAGCTCACAGCAGGCACGCCATCGCGCGGTGCCACAACGAAACCCTAGAAAGCCATCGCGGTCTGCAACACCTTCAGCTCGTCGACGCCGCCGTGGAACGACCGCCCCACCGACAGCACCCCGTCGGAGTTCCAGCCGACCACGCTGGAAACAACGCTCGTCACCACGTCAGGGCTGTCCTGGTAGCCGACCGTCAACGTGAGCGTGCGCGCACTCGCGTTGTAGGTCGCCACGAGGTGCGTCCACTGCCCAGCGACCGCATCGGCCTTGGCCTGCCACACAGTCGCCGGGCTCACCGCGGCGTCCGGCATCTCGGCGCTCCACCGCACCCCGTCGTACCGCAACGTGAACGGGTCCACCCCCGCCGCCCCGCGCTGGCCGACCACCGCCCCCGGCACCCCGACCGCACCAACCTCGGCCCACACGTCCACCGTGAACGACTGGTCGGTGTACAGCACGGGCTCACCGGTGAGAGCAACACCGTTGGTGCCGTTGAACTCCAGGGAGTGGCCACCCAGGGGGCTCCCGGCCCACCTGGCGCCACCGCCGGTCAGGTCGACGCGGAGATCGCGCCCGTACGGCGAGCTGTCCAGGGCGATCCTTCCGAGGCCTTCGTTGAACATCCACTGCCCGACCTCGGACACCGTTCCGGGGTCGACCATCCCCCGAACTTCCTGCGGCGTGATCGCGCGGTTCCACGCGTTCATCTCGACCAGGGCACCGTGCCACGGCTCGGCGGACGCGGAACCACGCAGCGCCTTGCCGATCCACAGCTCACCACCGGCGTCGAACCCGCCGTCCACCGACGCGGTCGCGCTCTGCAGTACGCCGTCGACGTACAGCCGCACCTCACGACCGTCGTAGACACCGGTGAGATGGGTCCACACCCCCACAGCGGCAGGGGTATCGGACTGCGCCACCTCCTGCACGGCACCGACAGCATCGCTCTCGGCCAGCGCGAACTCCCACCTGTGGGTGGCCGCGTCGAACCCGAGCCGGAACGCCGACTCCGCAGAACCCTGCTGGCTCACGGCGGTCCGGTCCACCGTGTCGTCGGTCAGCTGAACCCACGACGAGACCGAGAACGCCCGACCGGTGTCGAGGACCTGCGCCGTCGTGGCACCGCTGGACACCACACCGTCGAACCCGACGGCGTGCTGTCCCGCCACCGTGCGACCGGCGCGAGCGGTGTCGAGCCCGGTCATCAGGAGGTCGTGCCCGTTGCCGGTGCCGTCGAAGGCGGGGTCGTCGCCGGCGAGCCAGTACCCCACGGCAGGCGCAGGAGAGGCGACGTGGAAGTCGAACTTGCTGCGCGTGCGCACCCCTTGCGCGTCCACGGCTTCGACGAAGAGCGACCTGGGACCGCCCGACTCCGGCGCCCACCGCACCGGCACACCGGCCGCGACCGTCATCGAGGGCGGATCGGTGAACCCCCACCGGTAGGAGACGACATCGGGGGAACTGGAGAACAGGAACGTGTCCTCGACCCCGACCCCGCCGCACCCCTCAGGCGCACACCCGGACGTCCGGTAAACGGAAGAACTGAAGGAAGGCGCCTCCGGAGCAGCAGCCGCCTCCGGAACCAAAACCACCGCCAAGACCGGGACAACGACCAACACCCGCGCACAGAACCGGCGCACTCCGAACAGACCAGCCAACTGAAGCCCCCAAGCTCCGCGCGAAGCCCCCCGACAACCCGCGAACATCAATACGCCGGAAGCGTCGCACCCACCCCACCCGAGCAGCAACAGACATTTCCCATTCCAATGTGGAATGGGGCGCGCGAGGGATGGGTCGAGCGAAGCGAAGACCCAGGCGGGGGTCCGGGGGCGCAGCGCCCCGGCTGGGGTCTGGGGGCTCGGCCCCCAGAAAACACCACGGGCGAGGTACGGTCTGCGCTTTCCGCAGACATACCTCGCCCGAAGGTCGTGCCCCCGGTGCGACTCGAACGCACACTGGACGGATTTTGAGTCCGCTGCCTCTGCCGATTGGGCTACGGGGGCGTAGCGGGGTGAACTCTAGCGGATCTGGCGAGGGAGTTTCTCGCGGGACCCCTAGGACTTGACGAGCCTGCCGATGGCCGCGGAGGCTTCCGCGAGCTTCTCCTCGGCGACGGGGCCTCCTTCGGCGGCGGCCTGTGCCACACAATGCTTGAGGTGCTCGTCGAGCAACCCGAGCGACACGGCCTGGAGTGCCTTCGTGGCGGCGCTGATCTGGGTGAGGACGTCGATGCAGTATTCGTCGTTCTCGACCATGCGCTGGAGGCCGCGGATCTGTCCCTCGATGCGGCGCAGTCGCTTGAGGTATGCGTCCTTGTCCGCGGTGTACCCGTGCATCGGCTCCTGACCTTCCCTACCCGTGGCGGGTATGCCGAGGATACCTGCACGGATGGGGGTGCGTTATGCGTGACGCTGCTCCGTCAGCGGGAATGCCGAGGCGTCCAGCAAGCCCAGCATCCTGTCCGAAGTGAGACGAGTAGCACCTCATTTTGGACCCATAACACCTGTGAGGTTTACCGGGTAAATGACCCGACCGGGCGGTTGGGGTCACATTTTAGCGGCGAAAGGTTCGCCGTTTTTCCTGATGTGGACTATGGTGTTGCCGGAGCACGTGGTTACGTCGAGGATCCGCGTGCTATGTGAGTACCCAACGGAGGAACAGTGGCACAGCAGACCGTCGTCCAACTCATCGACGACCTCGACGGCGGAGAAGCCGACGAGACCGTGACCTTCGCGCTTGACGGTGTCGAGTACGCCATCGACCTGTCGAAGGGAAATGCGGAGCGGCTTCGCGAGTCGCTGGCGGACTTCGTCGCCAAGGCCCGTCGTGCGGGTGGCCGCAAGCAGCGCAAGGGCACCGGCAAGTCCACGGTGAAGGCCACCGACAAGGCTGAGGCGCAGCGCATTCGCGACTGGGCTCGCGCGCAGGGGCACCAGATCTCGGACCGCGGCCGCATTCCGCAGAACCTGGTTGTGCAGTTCCAGGAAGCGCACGCCTCCTGACCTGCGCGAACACGCGAGGTTTCCACACGTCGGCCGGGTCGCCGGCCGGCGTGTAATCCGCCGGGGATCTTCACTTCCCGGTTCGTTCACACCATCCCCGGAACGTGGGATCAACGTCCGGGAAAGTCCGCTCCGAACAGGCGTGTCACCGCTGTGGCCTTGACCGCTGTCTCCTCGAATTCCTCGTCGGCGTCGGACAGCGAGATGACGGCTCCGCCGACTCCGAAACTGACCTGGTCGCCGTTCGCGACGAGGGTTCGGATGACGATGCTGAAGTCGGCTGCTCCGTTGAGCGAGAAGTAACCGAGCGCTCCCGAGTACACCCCGCGTGGACCGGCTTCCAACCCGTCGAGGATCTGCATGGTCCGGATCTTCGGCGCGCCGGTCATCGATCCGCCGGGAAACGCGGCTCGAACACATCGCACTGCAGAACTGTCCGGGCGAAGTCGTGCTCGGACGGTGCTCACCAATTGGTGCACGGTCGCATAGGTCTCGACGTCGAACAACCGCGTCACCTCGACGGAACCGACTTGTGCGCTGGTGCCGAGATCGTTGCGGACGAGGTCCACGATCATCAGGTTCTCGGCGCGGTCCTTGACCGAACGCGCCAACGTTGTGCGCAACATCTCGTCGTGCGCCGCATCCGTGCCGCGGGGGCGTGTTCCCTTGATCGGCGACGACTCCACGAGTCCCTCTCGGTCCACGCGGATAAATCGTTCGGGTGACGTGCTGAGCACGGTCAGGTCACCGAAACGCAGCAACGCCCCGAACGGAACGGGATTTGCGGCGCGAAGCAGCCGATAAGTGTCCCACGGGTCGATCTGGGCACGCCACGACATCATGTTCGTCAAGCACGCCTCGTAGGTCTCCCCCGCGGTGATCGCTTCCTGGCAGGCGCTGATCAGCTTCAGGTAGTGCGCGCGGGGGTGCCGCAGCGTCACCCCGGTGGCGACCGGACGTGAGGGTTCGGCCAATGGGCTCAGGTCGGCGAGAACGGCCGAAACGTGGTCGAACCAGGAGTCGTCGCTCAACGACATCAAATAGACGCATTCGTCGTCGTGGTCGACGACCACCGCGCGGTCCGCGAACACGAACGACGCGTCGGGTTGTTCGGCGCGGTGGGCGAAGTCGCCGCCGCACTCGGCTTTGAGCTCGTAGCCGAGGTAGCCGACCCATCCCAGGGCGAAGTCGAACGGCACGTCGGGCTGGTCCACCGCCCACGACCGGAGGTCGTCGTCCAGCCAGGAGAAGAAGGACGGGCACGGTGAGCGCACGCCGTCGAGCGTGAGCTCCTCGTCCGGCACCGAGTACTGCGCGACGCGCGCCAGGGGACCGGAGGCGTCGCCCAGGAACGAGAACCGCCCGCGGGTGCCGCTGTCCAACCAGAACGCGGTCCCAGAAGCCCCGTGCAGCGCGGCGAACGCCTGTTCGGCATCGACCGCGAGGTTCAGCTTCCGCACGTGCACAGGGCGCTTCTGGGACTCGGGGCGAACCAGCACCGGCTCCGGCACGGCGGCCGTCCGGGTGGGGGTCAGCGCGCCGAAGTTCGCGAGCATCTCGCGGCCGAACGCGGTGCAGATCGACTCGGGGTGGAACTGCACACCCCAGGCGGGCCTGTCGAGGGCGCGCACACCCATCAGGACGGAGTCGTCGCTCCACGCGATCGGTTCCAGGGACGGGGGCAGGCCGGTGACGGCCAGCGAGTGGTACCGCACGACGTCGAACGGCGACGGCAGCCCGGCGAACACGTCGACGCCCGTGTGGGTGACCGGCGAGACGATGCCGTGGCGCGGCACGGGCGCGGGTCCGACGACGGCGCCGTAGGACAGGCACAGCCCCTGGTGACCGAGGCACACGCCCAGCAACGGGATCTCGGCGTGGTCGACCACCGCGCGGCAGAGGCCGAAGTCGGCGGGGTTGCCCGGCCGGCCGGGGCCCGGCGAGATCACCACGTTGTCGAACGACCGCAGCGAGGCAAGCCGGAAGCGCGGGTCGTCGTTGTGGACGACCACGGGCTCGGCGCCGTTCACCTCGGCCAGGTGCTGGAAGAGGTTGAACGTGAACGAGTCGTAGTTGTCGATGAGCAGAGTCCGCATTGCGGACGGCACTCTACCTGGCAAAACACCCGACAGGACGAACGGGAGAGGGCGGTCACGGAAGTGACCGCCCTCGGTGTGCTGACCGGGCTCAGCCGCCCAGCAGGAACTTCGGATCAGCCGCCAGCGCCGCGAGGTCCGGCGTGAAGAACGGCTGCGCGCCCAGCGACGGGTACCCGCTGTGGGCGTACTCCTCCTCCTGCTGGACCGTCACGGCCCAGCCGTTGGCCGCCCGGTAGGACGCCCAGGTGCTCGCGGGCCCGACGCCCGAGGCGGCCGCCGTCCCGACCTGCTTCCCCCCGATGTCGTAGGTCTTGCAGCCGGAGCCGAGGGAGCCGTCCTTGGCCAGTGCGACCAGCGCACACGCGTCGGCCGGGCCCTGCGCGTCCGGCGTGGAGACGCGCACCGTCAACCGGCCGACCCCGTCACCCCTGCGCACCGGCACGTACGCCGTGTACTCCCAGACCTCCGGCGTCTCGCCCTGGTCGGAGACGACCTGGGCCTGGGCGCGGAGCATGCCGCCGTGCATGGCCGGGTCCTTGTAGTCCAGGACCGGCGTGTCGAACCCCGCCGGCACGGACGCCTTCACCAGCTCCAGCAGCTGCGTGGCGCGGTCCGCCTGCGACCCGTTGGTCGCCGTGCGGTCGGTCTGCCCGTCCGGCCACCCGCCGGTGCCGGCGCTGCTGCTCGGGCCCGCGCCCATGCCCAGCTCCCGCGTCCCACCGGGATCGGTCGTGAACGCCGACCCGAGGCCGACGCCGACCACGAGCACCGCCACCGCCGCGCCGGTGATGGACGCCCGCCGCTGCGACCGGGCCCTGTGCGCCCTGCCGAGCGCGGCGCCCGGATCCATCGGGGGCGGCGGGCTGCTCGCCACCACCACGTCCTGAAAAGCGTTCTTGAGGTCCTGTTCGTTCATCGAACCCTCTCCTGCTGTGAGAGCAGGCCGCGCAGCGTCTGCAGCCCCCGCGCGGCCTGGCTCTTGACTGTTCCTTCCGAACACCTGAGGACGGCGGCCGTCTGCTCGACGGACATGTCCTCCCAGTACCGCAGGACGAGGCACGCACGCTGCTTCGGAGGCACCTTCGCCAGCGCCTCCAGCAACACCATCCGTTCCTCCGGGTGGACCCCTGGCGGAGCGGCCGAGTCGGTGACGTCGTCCGTGGCCGACTCGAACCTGAACCAGCCGCGCCGCCGCTCGGACAGGAACGTCCTCACCAGGACCTGCCTGGTGTAGGCGTCCAGCGCCTCGTGCCGCTCGATCCTGCGCCAAGCCAGGTACAGCTTGGTGAAGGCCTGCTGCACGAGGTCCTCCGCGCGATGCCAGTCGCCGCACAGCAGGTATGCCGTGCCGCGCATGACGTCGGAACGTGCCGCGAAGTACTCCTGGAACGCGGCGTCCCGATCACTCATCAGGTATCCCCCTTCTGCGGTGCCGCGTTAGTCACGCCACCAGGGGCCTGGCGGGTTGCACGCACTTCCGAATCGCATACTGGTGTCGTGATTTTCTTCTTGCTCCTCGGTGTCCCGGTCGCGCTGGGCCATCTGTACCTGTGGCGGCGGCTGGTCGTGGACACGACGCGGCCGCGCACGGCAGGACGGCGCATCGGCACCGTGGCGATCATCGCGGCGTTCCTGGTGCTGACGAGCGCTCTGGTCGTGTCGCGCAGCGTGTCGCCGGAGCAGGCCAAGTTCGTCGCCTGGCCGGGGTTCGTGTGGCTGGCCGTGCTGTTCTACCTGGCCATCGCGCTGGGCATCGCGGAGATTCCGCGCCGGGTCCTGCTCAGGCGCGCCACGGCCGCGCCCGTGCCCGTCGGCGCCGGTCCCGACCCGGTCGAACCGGTCGAGGTCGTGCCGGACCCGTCCCGCCGGCTGTTCATCGCGCGGTCGGTCGCGATCGGCTCGGGCGTCGCGGCGGGCGGCGTGGTCGGCTACGGCATGACGCAGGCGCTGGGCGACCCGAAGCTGCTCAACGTCCCGGTGACGCTGGACAAGCTGCGGACGTCGCTGTCCGGTTTCCGGATCGCGGTCGTGAGCGACATCCACCTCGGGCCGCTGCTGGGGCGCTCGCACACCGAGCGGATCGTGCGGATGATCAACGAGCAGGAGGCCGACCTCGTCGCGATCGTCGGCGACCTGGTCGACGGCACCGTCGCCGAGCTGGGTGAGGCCGCGTCCCCGTTGCGGGACCTGGTGTCCGAGCACGGCAGCTTCTTCGTGACCGGCAACCACGAGTACTTCTCCGGGCACGAGCAGTGGATCGCGGAGCTCGACCGGCTCGGCGTGAACCCGTTGCGCAACGAGGGGTTGACGGTCGCGGGCGGCATCGAGCTCGTCGGCGTGAACGACGTCACGGGCAAGTCGTACGGCGACGGGCCGGACTTCGACCGCGCGTTCGCCGGGCGGAACCGGGACAACCCGGTCGTTCTGCTGGCGCACCAGCCCGTGCAGGTGGCCGACGCGTCTTCACGCGGTGTCGGCCTCCAGTTGTCCGGTCATACGCACGGCGGCCAGATGGTGCCGTTCAACTTCGTCGTGCCGGTGCAGCAACCCAGCGTCGCGGGGCTGTCGAAGGTGGACGACACGTGGCTGTACGTCAGTCGTGGCGCGGGTTTCTGGGGTCCGCCGGTGCGCGTGGGCGCGCCTCCGGACATCACGGTGATCGAGCTGCGATCTGCCGGTTAAATCACACTCGGCCCCACGGGATTGCGCGTTTGCGGTGTCGAGGCCGTAGAGTGGACGGCCGTGCCCGCGTGCGGAACGCGAGGCGGATGAAGGGGGACCCCTGGGGAAATGACCGAGAGCTTCGCCGTCGACCGGCGCACCGAGGCAGAGGCTCGTATTCGGCGTTTCCTGGACCAGGAGAACCCGTCGACACCGTGTCTGGTGATCGACCTCGAGACGATTCGCGCGCGCTACCAGGCAATTCGCGCCGCGATGCCGTCCGTCGACATCTTCTACGCCGTCAAGTCCAACCCCGAGTCCGACGTGGTCGGCACGCTGGCCGAACAGGGTTCGCACTTCGACGTGGCATCGCCCGCGGAGATCGACCTGTGCCTGGCCCGCGGTGCCGCGCCGTCGTCGATCTCCTACAGCAACCCCATCAAGAAGGCCGCCGACATCGCCTACGCGCACTCGCGCGGCGTGCGGATGTTCGTGTCCGACAGCGAGCAGGACGTCCGGTTCGTCGCCGAGCACGCGCCCGGTTCGTCCGTGCTCGTGCGGATTCTTGTCCACAGCAAGGGTTCCACGTACCCGTTCGGCAACAAGTTCGGTTGCGATCCGGAGATGGCGACGGATCTCTTGCGGCTGGCCCACTCGCTGGGCCTCGTTCCTCTCGGTGTCGCGTTCCACGCGGGCTCGCAACAACTGTCCGTGGAGGGCTGGGACTCCGGCATCGCGGACGCGGCCCTGATCGCGGCGAAGCTGCGCGCGGAGGGCATCGAGACCACGACGGTGAACCTCGGCGGCGGCCTTCCCGCCGTGTACCAGGCTTCCACTCCCCCGCTCGACGCTTTCGCCTCCGCCATCGACGCCTCGATCGCGCGGCACTTCGGTGCCGTGCGCCCGCGGGTGATGATCGAACCGGGCCGCGCGATCTCCGCGGAGGCCGGGATGATCCGCTCGTCCGTCGTGCTCGTGTCGCGGAAGTCCTATTCGGACGAACGTCGGTGGGTGTACATCGACATCGGCCGCTACCAAGGCCTCGCCGAGACCGAGGGCGAGGCGATCGCGTACCGGCTGCGCACGTCGCGCGACGGCGGCGAGACGGGCCCGATCGTGCTGGCCGGTCCGACGTGCGACGCGGACGACGTGATCTACCAGCACACGCGCTACGACCTGCCGCTCGACCTGAGGGCGGGCGACCACGTGGACATCCTCCACGCCGGCGCCTACACCTCCTCCTATTCGTCCGTGTGCTTCAACGGCTTCCCGCCGCTGGCCACGTACTGCGTCTGAGTTCGTCCGCAATTCACATAGTTTGGAGTGATTGATGTCCGAAGCGCCCTGTCAGACCGAGGAGACCGTCGGTTTGTTCGCGGGACAGCACGTACTTGCAGAGCTCTCGGGTGTGAGTGCCGATCTGCTCGACGACGAGCAGTTCCTGAAGCACGCCCTTGGTGAGGTTCTCACGCAGGCCGACGCAACCGTGCTGGAGGTGATCTCCAAGAAGTTCGATCCCCAAGGAGTCACCGTGCTGGCCCTGCTGTCGGAATCCCATGCGTCGATCCACACCTATCCCGAAGTGGGATCGGTGTTCGTCGACGTGTTCACCTGCGGTACTCGTGCGAAACCCGCGCTGGCCGTCCAGCTACTCGCTGACGCACTGGGCGCCGCTCACGTGAGCACGGACCTCGTCACTCGTGGCGTCAAGGAGCATGTCGCGTGAACACGATCAACGAGCCGCTCGCCGAGGGCATGACCCGCCACTGGCGCGTGGACGAGGTGCTGGTCGACACCAAGACCGACTTCCAGCACCTGGTGATCGCCCGCACGGCCCAGGGACTGTCGTTGTTCTGCGACAACGACCGGCAGTCGACGGAGTTCAGCCAGCTGACCTACCACGAGGCCCTGATGGTGCCGGCGCTGCTGCTGGCCGACACCGTCGAGCGCGTGCTGGTCATCGGTTCTTCCGAGGGTGTCGTGTGCCAGATGGCCGTGCAGCACGGCGCGTCGGTGGTCGACCACATCGACATCGACGAGCAGGCCGTGAAGCTGTGCGCCGAGCACCTGCCGTACGGCTACACGCTGGAGGAGCTGGCCGCCGCCGAGAAGGGTGACGGCCCGATCCGAGTCCAGTACATCGACGGGTTCGAGTACATCCGCACGACGTCGGAGAAGTACGACATCGTGCTGGTGGACCTGCCCGACGAGCGCGAGGAGGAAGCGCAGCACAACCGCCTGTACGGCGCGGACTTCCTGCGCATGTGCAAGGCGCTGCTGCGTCCCGGCGGTGTCGTCGTGAACCAGTCCGGCTGCCAGACCATGTGGCGCAACACCACGCTGATCCGCTCGTGGCAGCGGTTCAACGAGGTGTTCGACACCGTCGCGTACTACGGCTCGGACGAGCACGAGTGGGCGTACCTGTTCGGCCGCGCGGACGTGGTCGAGGACCCGACCGCGCTGATGGTCGAGCGGTTGAAGACGGCCGGGTACCAGCCGGAGTCGATCGACGACCTGGCGTTGCTGGGCAACAGCATCCCGCCCTACCGGGTGCGCCAGTCGCTGGCCTGAGCCGGGTTCTGACCGAGCAAGGGGCGCCTTCCTCCGGGAAGGCGCCCCTTGTCGCGTTCAGCCGGTTCCCGGCTCAGCCCAGCGACTGCTTGAGGAAGTCGACCTGGAGCAGCAACAGGTTCTCGGCGACCTGTTCCTGCGGGGTCATGTGCGTGACGCCCGAGAGCGGCAGCACGGTGTGGGGGCGGCCGGCGGCGAGCAGCGCGCTGGACAGGCGCAGGGAGTGCGCGGCCACCACGTTGTCGTCGGCCAGGCCGTGGATGATCATCAACGGGCGGGCGAGCTTGTCCGCGTCGGCGATCAGCGAGTTCGAGTCGTACACCTCGGGCTTCTCGGCGGGGTCGCCCAGGTAGCGCTCGGTGTAGTGGGTGTCGTAGAGGCGCCAGTCGGTGACCGGGGCGCCCGCGATGCCCGCGTGGAAGACGTCGGGGCGGCGCAGGACGGCCAACGCCGCCAGGTAGCCGCCGTAGGACCAGCCGCGGATCGCGACCCTCGTGAGGTCGAGGTCCGGCTCGACGGCCGCGGCGGCCTGGAGGGCGTCGACCTGGTCCTCGAGGGTGGCGCCGGCGAAGTCGAACGCGATCGCGCGCTCCCAGGCCAGACCCCGGCCCGGGGTGCCCCTGCCGTCGACGACCAGCACCGCGAACCCCTGGTCCGCCAGCCACTGCGAGGTCAGGTAGATGTTCTGCGCCGACACGACCCGCTGCGCGTGCGGGCCGCCGTACGGGTCCATCAGCACCGGCAGCTTGGTGCCCGGCACGTGACCGGACGGCAGCAGCAGGGCGGCGCGGATCGACCGCTCGCCCAGCGTCAGCAGGCGCGGGGCCGCCTTGATCATCGGGGTGTCGGCGTACGACTCGACCACGTGGTCGCCGACGACGACCCTCGTGCCGTACCTGTCCACAGTGGCCGAAAGCAGCACAACCGTGTCACCGCCCCGAACGGCGGAGTGCACACCGTCCTCAGTGGACAGCTTCTCGACCTGGGTGCCGACCGAGTAGACGTGCGTCTGCGTCGGGTCGTCCTCCGACGCGCCGACGAGGATCGAGTCGTCGGCGATGTGGAGCACGCGGCGCACCTGCAGGCCGCGGGTGAGCACGTCGTCGCCCACCTTCAGCGCGTACTCGTCGCCCTCGCCCACGATCCGCACGAGGCGGCCGTCCGGGGTCCACGCCGGCGCGCCGTCGGTGACCTCCAGCCACGTCGGGTCGGTCTCGACGGCGACCTCGGTGACGACGCCGGTCTCGGGCGCGAGCGAGTAGATCGTGCGGGTGCGCTGGTCACGCGTCTGCGTGGTGATGAGCGGGGCGCCACCGGACGACCAGTGCACGTCGTTGAGGTAGTCGAACTCCAGCAGCACCGGCACGAAGGTGCCGTCCAGCGACACGACGTGCAGCGACACGGTGGCGTTGGGCGTGCCCGCGGACGGGTAGGCGATCTCGGTGGCGACCGTGCCGGGGTTGGCAGGGTCGGCGATGTACCAGCGCTGCACCTCGGCGTTGTCGACGCGCGCGGCGAGCAGGCGCTGACCGCCCGGCTCCCACCAGTAGCCGCGGTAGCGCGACATCTCCTCGGCCGCGATGAACTCGGCGAGGCCGAACGTCACGTCCTCGCCGTCCGGTTCGGCGACGGCGCGGTCGTCACCGGAGTCCAGCTCCACGACTCGCAACGTGCCGCGCGTGACGTAGGCCACGCGCTGACCGGTCGGGTCGACGCGCGGGTCGATGACGCCGCCGTCGGTCGGCAGCTCGCGCACGGCACCGCCGACGAGGTCGGCCACGAACAGCCGCCCGGACAACGCGAACGAGGCGACGTTCGCGTCCGCCGACAGCGCGTACCCGACCAGGCCGGCGCCGGACTCGCGGGTGCGCTCGCGGCGCGCCTTCTCCTCCGCCGGCAGGTCCTCCGACTCGGTCAGCAGCGCCGCCGGATCGGCGAGCAGCCTCTCGACACCGGTGGCCGTGTTCAGCTCCCACAGCCCGTTCGCACGGCTCGTGGCCGTCGCCGGGCGCAGGAAGAAGACACGTGCCCCGTCCGCGGACACCGAGAAGGTCCTCGGTGCGCCGACGGTGAACCGCTGGGTGCGCGCGTGTTGGCGCGGGAAGGAGATGTCGTTGCCCACACACCAACACTAACCCGCCCGCGCCCGCCGAACGGACGCTGTGACGTGCGCGTCCTTGCCCGGTTCAGCTCACCGGCGGCACACCCGAACGCGCGGTCAGCCGACGAGCTTCTTCGGCGGCAGCGGGACGAACCCGCTCGTGCGCCGCACGTAGTCGGCGTAGCCGGGCCTGCGCGACACGATGTCCTTCTCCAGCAACGGCTTGCCGGTGCCCTTCGCCAGCAGCAACGTCATGACGACCGGGCCGACGACGGTGAGCGCGGCGAGCCACGAGTGCACCGCGAACAGGTACAGGCCCCACCACACGACGGCGTCGCCGAAGTAGTTCGGGTGCCTCGTGTAGCGCCACAGCCCGCGGTCTATGACGGCGCCCTTGTTCGCGGGGTCCGCCCGGAACCGCGACAGCTGCCAGTCGCCGACGGCCTCGAAGGTGAAGCCGACCACCCACAGGACGGCGCCGATCCAGTCCAGCACCCCGAACGGGGCCGAGAGGTGACCGGCGGCCTGCACCGGCAGCGACACGACCCACATGATCACGGCCTGGGTCAGGTAGACCCGGTACATCCGCAGGCGCGGGTTTCCCTTGGCGCGCTTCAGGATGTCCTGGTAGCGCGGGTCCTCGTCCTTGGTCCGGTTGCGCAGGTGGATGTGCACGCCCAGGCGCACGCCCCAGATCACCGTCAGCGCCGCGACGAGCCACTTCCTGGTCGGGTCGCCGTCCGCCAAAAGCAGCGTGACCACGGCGATGACCGCGAACCCGGGACCCCACACGGAGTCGATCAGGTCGTACCGCTTGCGCGCGTCCGCGTACAGGAACAGGCCGCTGAGCAGCGCGACCACGACGACGAAGCTGACCAGAAAGCTCATCGGGCCACCAGCTCACGACGCACGCGGGGCATGCCGCTGCGCCCGTTCTCGCTCCGGCGCACGGCCAGGATCTGGTCCACGCCCATCCGTCCCTCCTCGAACGTCAACGCGCCACCCGCGAGGTAGAGCCGCCACACCCGCGCCTGTCCCTCGCCGACCAGGGCGACGACCTCGTCCCAGCGTTCCTCCAGGGTGTCGGCCCACGCCCGCACAGTCCAGACGTAGTGCTCGCGCAACGCGTGCACGTCCCGGATCTCCAGGCCGGCCGACTCCAGGAAGCCCGTCGTCTGCGAGACCGGCCGCATGTGCATGTCCGGCGCGACGTACGACTCGATGAACGCACCACCGCCGGGCGCGTTCCGGCCGCGCGACATCTGCTGGAGCAGCAACCGGCCCTCCGGCTTGAGCAGCCGGTGCAGCGTCGAGGCGTACTCGGGGTAGTTGCTCTCGCCGACGTGCTCGCCCATCTCGATCGTGGAGATCGCGTCGAACGGCTCGTCCCGCACCTCGCGGTAGTCCTGCAACCGCACCTCGACGCGCCCCTGCAGCCCTTCGGCCTCGATGCGCCCGAGGATGTGCGCGCGCTGCTGGGCGGAGATCGTCACGCCGGTCGCGTGCACGCCGTAGTGCTTCGCGGCGTGGATGATCATCGACCCCCACCCGCACCCGACGTCGAGCAGCCGCATCCCCGGCCGCAGGTCGAGCTTGCGGCACACGAGGTCGAGCTTGTTGTGCTGCGCCTGCTCCAGCGACTCGTCGTCCGACGTGAAGTAGGCGCACGAGTACGCCATGCTCGGGTCGAGAACGAGCTGGTAGAAGTCGTTGCTCAGGTCGTAGTGGTGCGAGATGGCATCACGGTCACGACTCTTGGTGTGCAGCGCCCCGCTCAGCCGCGCCTCTTCCTTGGGCGCGTCCGGGTTCGGCCCCAGCACCTTCAACCGCAACGCGAGCCGCGCGACCTCCGAGATCTTCGGCCGCCGGGTCACCCCGCGGCGCACGAGCCCCCAGATCTGCGACAACCCCTCGGCGAGGTCTCCTTCCACGTCGAGCTCACCGCTCACGTACGCGCGCGCGAGCCCCAGCTCGTTCGGACTCCACACGAGCCGCCGGAGCGCGTCCCTCGACCGGATGACGAGCACGGTCCCGTCCTGCGGCCCGGCCACACTTCCGTCCCACGCCCGAATCCCGATCGGCAGGGGCGAACCCAGCACCCGTTCGGCCACTCCTGCCAGCTGACCAGCGACGACCACCCTGCACCTCCCGCATGACCTGACTCCCCCGGACGTTCGGGACAGCAAGAGGTTCGGTTCGTTTCTGAACCGAGACGCAACCCCGCCCGTATGGCCTGGATAGAGCGAACGGATGGACAAGGAGGACATGAGTGTGATCCGACGTAACCGCATTGCCATCGGGCTCGCCGCGGGACTGGCAGTTGTGCTGGGTCTGGGTGTCTGGAGCGCCACGGGAAGTGGCACGAACTCCAAGCCGGTGGCACAGACCGAAACCGACCTGGGCGTCCTCGGTGACTACGGCGACGTGGGTCAGCCCCCGGTACTCCAGGAGCCCGCTCAGGCGCCCGAGACCCCTGTTCAGCAGCAGGCACCGGAAACCCCCGCAGCGCAACCCGCAGCACAGCCCCCGGCCGCGGCCCCGGTCAGCTCGTTGAGGCTGGTCGGCAAGACGGTCGACAAGATGGGCCAGGTCATCCAGGACGGCGACGGCCGCACGATGTACCGCTTCGACAAGGACACCCCGAAGCCGGAAGGCAAGTCGAACTGCAACGACAAGTGCGCGGTCACGTGGCCGCCGCTGCTGTCGGACACCGTCCCGCAGCTCGAGGGCGTCGACTCGAAGCTGGTCTCGCTGATCACCCGCGCGGACGGCAAGAAGCAGGTGGCGGTCGACGGCTGGCCCCTGTACGCCTACTCCCTCGACCCGGGCCCGGGCACCTGGAAGGGCCAGGGCGTCGGCGGCACCTGGTACGTGATCCAGCCCAACGGCAAGCGCAACGTCGAGTGCCTCCCGCCCGGCGTGACGGCACCGGCGGCGTAGCCCCCAGATCCCGTTAGGACGGTCCATCTGAGACACGCAACACCCTGACACGTGCAACCCCGGCCCTGGGGAAGGGGCCGGGGTTCCCGTCGTTTCGCTCCAGGGACCAGAAAGGGCGCCACCAGACGGTGGCGCCCTTTCTGCACAAGTAGCAATGCCAAGGCGAGCCACGCGAAGCCGAAGGCGAGCCGTCCGCGATGCCGAAGGCGAGCCCAAGCGATGGCGCAGCCGAGCAGTCCCGAGCAAAGCGAGGCGCAACAAACAACGCAACAGCAAGCCGCCCAACGCAATAGGCGTGCCATCAACCCACAAGCGGCGCTGGACGGGCTCCTTTGGGAGTGCCGGGGGTGTGGGGGCGGAGCCCCCACGATCAGAGCGTCGAGTACAACGGGTGCTTGGCCGCCAGCACCTCAACCCGAGCCCGCAACTCCTCCACAGCAGCCCCGGGCTTCAACGCCTCAGCGATCACATCAGCAACCTCGACGAAGTCCACCTCACCGAACCCGCGAGTGGCCAACGCCGGCGTACCGATCCGCAACCCGGACGTCACCATGGGCGGCCGAGGGTCATTGGGAACCGCATTCCGGTTCACCGTGATCCCGATCTGGTGCAGCACGTCCTCAGCCTGCTTCCCGTCCAACTCGGACGAGACCAGGTCGACCAGCACCAGGTGCACATCCGTGCCGCCAGTCAGAACCTTGACCCCGGCAGCAGCAACGTCACCCTGAGACAACCGGTCGGCCAGGATCCGGGCCCCCTCCAACGTCCGCCGCTGCCGATCAGCGAACTCGGGCGAGGCCGCGTGCTTGAACGCCACGGCCTTGGCCGCGATCACGTGCTCCAGCGGCCCGCCCTGCTGCCCGGGGAACACCGCCGAGTTGATCTTCTTGGCGATGTCCGCGTCGTTGGACAGGATCACGCCGCCACGAGGCCCGCCGAGGGTCTTGTGCGTCGTGGTCGTGGTGACGTGCGCGTGCGGCACGGGCGACGGGTGCAGTCCGGCGGCGACGAGGCCGGCGAAGTGCGCCATGTCCACCATCAGGTAGGCGTCGACCGAGTCCGCGATGCGGCGGAACTCGGCGAAGTCCAGCTGGCGCGGGTAGGCCGACCAGCCGGCGACGATCAGCTTCGGGCGGTGCTCGGTGGCCAGGCGCTCGACCTCGGCCATGTCGACCAGGCCGTCGGAGTCGGCGACGTGGTACGGCACGACGTTGTACAGCTTGCCGGAGAAGTTGATCCGCATGCCGTGGGTCAGGTGGCCGCCGTGCGCCAGGTCGAGCCCGAGGATCGTGTCGCCGGGCTGCAGCAGGGCGAACATCGCGGCCGCGTTGGCCTGCGCGCCCGAGTGCGGCTGGACGTTGGCGAAGCCGGCGCCGAAGAGCGCCTTGATGCGCTCGATGGCCAGGCGTTCGACGACGTCCACGTGCTCGCAGCCGCCGTAGTAGCGGCGGCCGGGGTAGCCCTCGGCGTACTTGTTGGTCAGCACCGAACCCTGGGCCTGCAGGACCGAGACGGGCGTGAAGTTCTCGGAGGCGATCATCTCGAGGGTGCCCTGCTGGCGCGCCAGCTCGGCGGCAACGGCCTCGGCGACCTCGGGGTCGTACTCCGCGAGGGAGGCGTTGAACTGCTCGGACATCTGGAAGATCTCCCTACTTGGCGCGCTTGTAGAACGGAAGTGCGACGACCTCGACCGGCTGCTTCTTGCCGCGGACGTCCACCAGCAGAGGGGTGCCCGGCTCGGAGCTCGCGCGGGACACGTAGGCCATGGCGACGGAGTAGCCGAGGGTCGGGGACAACGCGCCCGACGTCACCTCGCCCACGACCTCGTCACCGTTGAGCACCGCGTAGCCGTGGCGCGGCGCGCGGCGCTCGGGGGTCTTCAGGCCGACCAGGACCGAGTCCACACCGGACTCCGAGACCTTCGCCAACGCGTCGCGGCCCACGAAGTCGCCCGGCTTGTCGAGCTTCACGACCCGGCCCAGGCCGGCGTGGTAGGGCGTCAGCGACGTCGTCAGCTCGTTGCCGTACAACGGCATCCCGGCCTCGAGGCGCAACGTGTCGCGGCAGCCGAGCCCGCACGGCTTGAGCTCGTGCGCCTCGCCCGCGGACAGCAGCGCCGCCCACACGGCGGACGCGTCGGCGGGCGCCACGAAGAGCTCGAAGCCCTCTTCACCGGTGTAGCCGGTGCGGGCCAGCAGGGCGGGGACGCCCGCGACGGTCGACGGGTACGAGGCGTAGTACTTGACCGTCGACAGGTCGGTGTCGGTCAGGCCCGACAGGATCTCGACGGACTTCGGGCCCTGGATCGCGATCAGCGCGTAGTCCGTCGAGGAGTCCGTCACGACGGTGTCGAACCCGGCCGCGCGCTCGACCAGGGCGTCCGCGACCACCGCGGCGTTGGAGGCGTTCGCGACGACCATGAACTCCTCGTCGCCCAGGCGGTAGACGATGAGGTCGTCGACCACGCCGCCGTCGGCCTGCGTGATCATCGTGTAGCGCGCCTTGCCGACGGCGAGCGCGGAGATGTGGCCGACCAGCGCGAAGTCGAGCGCCTCGCCGGCCTGCGGTCCGGTCAGGACGATCTCACCCATGTGCGTGAGGTCGAACAGGCCCGCGGACGTGCGCACCGCGTGGTGCTCCGCGAGCTCGCTCGAGTAGCGCAGCGGCATCCGCCAGCCCGCGAAGTCGGTGAACATCGCGCCGAGCTGCTCGTGCTCGGCGTTCAGAGGCGTGAGGCGGGACATCAGAACGCTCCTCCAGGGTGCGCCGAAGAGCCGGACGTGGCCGGCTGAGGCAGCAGAAGAATGACACGGTCCATCGGAGACTCCTCGTCTGAGAGAGCCTCCCCCTCTGTCATGAGCCTGAGAGCTTCGCCGCGCGGAACGCGACTTGCACCGTGGGCGAGGCCGATGGGCCTGCTTTCCAGAGTTGCCTTCGTCGTGCGGTAGGGGTACCTGAGAGATTCCGGGGAGGAGTTGCTCCTTCGGTGCCCGCTGTCCGGCAGATCGGGGACAGGGGGACTCTCCCGCGCGACATCGACGGCCGTGTTCAGTTGTCAGCCCCAGACGCTAGCAGGCCAAACGTCACAACGGCACGCCCTGCGCGGTCTTCTCGACCACTTTGCGCTCCGCCCAGAACGACAGGAACGGGATCGTCCCGGCGAGCAGCACGAGTGCGGTGCCCTTGATGGACCAGCGCAGCTTCAGCGCGAGGTCGACGGAAAGCACCAGGTAGATGGCGTAGAGGAAGCCGTGGATCGGGCCCACGACCTTCATCGCCCCGCCCATGTCCGCGGCGTACTTGAGCACCATCGCCACGACCAGGAGCAGCAGGAAGACACCGACCACGTAAGCCATGACCCGGAACCGGGTCAACGCACCCTTCATCTGCCCGCCTTCGCTCAACGACCGTCCCGCGCGTTGAGGTCCGCGAGCATGCGGTTGTAGGCCGCGAGCTCCGCGTCTTCGTCGTCGTCGAAGTGCTCGACAGGCGCGGGTTTGACGGCGTCAACGGTAGTCACCGGCCGGGGAGCGGGTGCAACCGGCTCCGGTGCGGAGAGAGCCCCGTCACGGTTCTGGCGCGCCAGGCGGCGGAACCGCCACACCATGAAGAGGGGGAAGAGGCCGAAGAGCGGCCACTGGAGCACGTACCCGAGGTTCTGGAACGTGCCGCTGGCGGACTCGAAGCGCTGCCACTGCCAGTACGCGAGCCCGCAACACAGGACCAGCGCCGCCAGACAGGCGAACGCGATCAACAAGCGTTGGGGAGTAAGGAGGCCGCGCACGACCTCCACACTACTTGGGTGAGGCCTCCTGATGGAGGCCACCCTGTGGGGGTCCGGGGGCTCGCCCCCGGCTGGGGCGTGGGGGCTTGGCCCCCTCAAAAACACGCGGAACGATCTCGGTGAGCGCGTTCCGCGAACATGGGGCCCCGATCGTGGAGCCCCCGTTCCTTCCTACGCCACGCCGTCCCGGCGCTGCCTCTGCAGACGTGCGACGCACCAGGCCGCGGCGGAGCCACGACGAAGGTGCTGGAGAACCGTCATCGGTCCCAGGCGCCTCCCGAGGTCGGCAGGAGTCAGGCCGGCAGCGCGGTAGTCGAGCGCGCGCTGGTCCAACGGGCTGATGCCCGCGTCCCACCACTGCTCGGCCTCGCTGACGTCACCGACGAGCTGCCAGTAGCTCGCTGCGGCGGCGAGCAACGCCTCGGGTGCCTCCGGCGCCCGCTTGCGCATCGCGGCCACGTAGGCCGGATCCGCCGAGTCGACCTTGACCAAGCCACGCGACCCGCTCCGTGCGGCACCCCGCTGCACGGGGATGCCTGGCGCCGAGGGGGGAGCCTCAGCGAGCCACGCGTTCTTGATCCGGTTCACCTCCTGCATCTCTGCGTCATCAGACCGTTCAGCCGCCCACTGCTTCAAGAGCTCGTGGACCCCGGAGTCCTCGACCATCCATGCCTCCTCGTCGGTCGGGGATCGGCCATTGCAGCGGAAGGTATTCGGTAGGTCTGACAATCACCAGACCCTGAATCCTCAGAACACCCGTTACCAGTGCGTGATTGGCCGCATTCCACCCGTCCGGCTCAACGCGAACGGTCGTACGTGACCGTGCGTCACTAGCGGATCGGGGTCGCCGCGCCGAACAGGCTCCTGATGAACGTGATGATCGACTCCGCGCCCTGCCGCAGCCAGCCGAGGACCTGCTGGACCGCCGAGGCGGACTGCTCGGGCTGGGTGATCAGGAGGAACAGCACCAGCGCGACGCCCGCCAGCACTAGCACCTTCTTGAGGTTCACAGGTACCTCTCCGTCCATGTCGCTCACAGCTGAGGCGGCGGACCGCCGTGTCACCCGATATGCTCCCTCATTCACCCGTGCGATGAACAACGACCACGCCCAACCGGGGCGAGGTTCCACCAGCGGCACACGCCTGCACTGCGCCCGATGTCACCCGAATGGCGGCTAAAGAGGTCTCTGCGCAGCGCCGATGTCCTGGGCACGAGGTGAACACGGACTCCCTCGCATCCCACAGCTTGGACGAAGACTGGTGCACCGGGCCTCACCCGGATGCCGAACCTCCGGCATCACGCTCAGTCACGCCGTCGTGGCGCAATAAATGCGCCACCGACCATTCATCCAATTACTCCGGACCGACGCAGTTCCATAATTTCGTCCTCCGCCACACCCATGTCCGCGAGCACTTCCCCGGTGTTCGCCCCGGTCTCGACCGGAGGGGTCGGAACCGCGGTGGGCGTGCGGTCGAACCGGGGGGCCGGCGCCGGGTGCACCGCGCCGGAGACGTCCACGAACGTGTCGCGCGCCGCGTTGTGCGGGTGCCGCGCCGCCTCGTCCGGGGCCAGCACCGGCGCCAGGCAGGCGTCCGTGTCCCGCGCGAGGTCCGCCCACTCGTCCCGCGTCTTGGTCTTCACCGCCGCCGCGATGCGTTCCCGCAGCTCGGGCCATTGCGCCGGGTCGTTGCGCGAGGGCGCGTCCTCCAGGCCCAGCACGCGCACGAGGTCGGCGTAGAACTTCTCCTCCAGCGCGCCCACGGCCACGAACCGGCCGTCCGCGGCCTCGTAGACGTCGTAGAACGGCACGCCGCCGTCGAGCATGTTCTCGCCGCGCCCGCCGGACCACATGCCCGCGGACTTCATCCCGTGCAGGAACGTCGTCAGCAGCGCGGCGCCGTCGACCATGGCCGCGTCCACGACCTGACCACGTCCGGAGCGTTCCCGTTCATACAGCGCCGCGAGCACGCCGAGGGCCAGCAGCAGCCCTCCCCCGCCGAAGTCGCCGAGCAGGTTGATCGGGAACGACGGCGGTCCGCCGGCCCGTCCGAGCGGCTCCAGCGCGCCCGCGACGGCGATGTAGTTGATGTCGTGCCCGGCCCGGTCGGCCAGCGGCCCGTCCTGGCCCCACCCGGTCATGCGCCCGTAGACGAGGCGCGGATTGCGGGCCAGGCACTGCGCCGGGCCGATGCCCAGCCGTTCGGTGACACCCGGCCGGAAGCCCTCCACCAGCACGTCCGAGCGTTCGACCAGCCGCAGGACCAGCTCCGAGCCCTCGGGCCTGCGGGTGTCGACCGCGATCGAGCGCCGGTTGCGGCCCAGGAAGTCGCCGGAGACCGTCGAGCGGCTCCCCGGCTTGTGCACCTGGACCACGTCGGCGCCGAGGTCGGCGAGCACCATGCAGGCGAACGGCGCGGGCGCGAGGCCCGCGAGCTCGACGACCTTCAGACCTGCGAGAGGACCGCTCCCGGAAGAAGTCACAGGGACCTCGCGATGATTTCCTTCATGATCTCGTTCGTGCCCCCGTAGATCCGCTGCACGCGGGCGTCGGACCAGGCACGCGCGATCGGGTACTCGGTCATGTAGCCGTAGCCGCCGAACAGCTGCACGCACTCGTCGACGACCCTGGTCAGCCGGTCGGTGGCCCACCACTTCGCCATCGCCGCGGTCGGCACGTCCAGCTCGCCACGCAGGTGCTTCTCGACGCACTCGTCGATGAAGGCCCTGGTCACGGCCGCCTCGGTGGCGCACTCGGCGATCTTGAAGCGGGTGTTCTGGAACTTGATGAGCTCCTTGCCGAACGCCTGGCGCTCCTTGACGTACCTCAGCGTCAGGTCGACGGCGGCCTCGATGCCCGCGATCGAGCAGACACCGATGATCAGGCGTTCCTGCGGCAGCTGCTGCATGAGCTGGACGAACCCCTGGCCCTCCTGCTCGCCGAGGAGGTTCGCCGCCGGCACGCGCACGTCGTCGAAGAACAGCTCGGCGGTGTCCTGGCCCTTCATGCCGACCTTGTCGAGCACGCGGCCGCGCCGGATGTCCTTCTCCACCACGAGCAGCGAGATGCCCATGGCGCCCTGGGACGGGTCGGTCTTGGCGACCACGATGACGAGGTCCGCGTGCACGCCGTTGGTGATGAAGGTCTTCGAGCCGTTGATGACGTACTCGTCTCCCTCGCGGACCGCCTTCGTGCGGATTCCCTGGAGGTCGGAGCCCGCGCCGGGTTCGGTCATCGCGATGGCGCCGACGTACTCGCCGGACGCGAGCTTGGGCAGCCAGCGCCGCTTCTGCTCCTCGGTGCCGTAGGAGTTGACGTAGTGGGCGACGATGCCGCTGTGGACGCTGTTGCCCCACGAGCTGTCGCCGGCGCGCGCCTGTTCCTCCAGCAGCACGGCCTCGTGCGCGAACGTGCCGCCACCGCCGCCGTACTCCTCGGGGATGCTCAGGCACAGCAGCCCGAGCTCGCCCGCCTTGGTCCACAGCTCCCGGTCGACCTGCTTCTGCTCGGCGAAGCGTTCGACGTTCGGCGTGACCTCCTTCTCGAAGAACGTGCGCGCGAGCTGGCGCAACTGGTCCAGGTCGCTGTCCATCCACCGCGATCGACGCTCTGCCATGCGGTCCACGAAACCACCGGCCGGTGATCCACGCCATGACCGGCGCGCGTCGCCGTCGCCCGAAAAACTGAGCGAAATCGCCACCCCGTCGGCCAGACTCACCGGTATGGAGATCCATCAGGTCGAGCCGGACGAGTGGCGGCTGTGGCGCGACATCCGCCTGGAGGCGCTGTCCAGCGACCCCGAGGAGTTCGGGTCGACGCTGGCGGTCGAGCGGGAGTACGGCGAGGCCGAGTGGCGTGACCGGGCCGCCGAGGGCCTGAAGGTCGTCGCGCTCGACCGGGAGCCCGTGGCGCTGGTCGCGGCCACCGCCAAACCCGAGGGCCTCTACCTCTACTCGATGTGGGTGCGCGACTCGCACCGCGGTCGCGGCATCGGGGAAGCGCTGGTCAGGGCCGTGCTGGAGTGGGCGGCCGGGGAGGGCTGGAAGATCGTCACGCTGCGGGTCTGGGTGGACAACCTGCCCGCGCGCCGGCTTTACAAGCGGCTCGGGTTCGTGCAGGCGGAAGACCCCGAGTACATGGAGTGCCGGCTGAGCTAATCGGTCACCCTCCACGGTCATGGCCAGGCCGGGAGGCCGGGCTTAGCGTGGGTGGCATGAGCGAAGCCTTGATCTTCGACGCGGTGCGCACGCCGCGCGGCAAGGGCAAGCGCGGGTCGCTGCACAGCGTGCGGCCCGTCGAGCTGGCCGCCGGGGTGCTGCGCGCGCTGTCCGAACGCAACTCCCTCGACACCTCCGCGGTGGACGACGTCGTGTTCGGCGTCGTGTCACCGCTCGGCGAGCAGGGCGGCGACATCGCCCGCACGGCCGTGCTCGCCGCCGGGTGGGACCAGCGCCCCGCGGGCGTGCAGCTCAACCGGTTCTGCGCGTCCGGCCTGGAGTCGGTGAACCTCGCCGCGGCGAAGGTCGCGTCCGGGTTCGAGGACCTCGTGGTGGCCGGTGGCGTCGAGTCGATGTCGCGCGTGCCGATGGGCTCCGACGGCGGCGCGTGGGCGATCGACCCTTCGACGAACTTCGACCTGTCGTTCGTGCCGCAGGGCGTGTCGGCCGACCTGATCGCGACGCTCGAGGGCCACTCCCGCACCGACGTCGACGCGTGGGCCGCCCGGTCGCACGCCCGCGCGTTCGAGGCGCAGAAGAACGGCTGGTTCGAGCGGTCCGTCGTGCCGGTCGTCGACCAGAACGGCACGGTGGTGCTCAAGGAGGACGAGACGATCCGTCCCGACTCCACCGTCGAGTCGCTCGGCAAGCTGAAGCCCAGCTTCCAGTTCCACGGCGACCTCGGCTACGACACGGTGGCGATCGACCGATACCCCACCGTCGAGCGCATCACCCACGTCCACACGCCGGGCAACTCGTCGCAGATCGTCGACGGCGCCGCGGCCATGCTGATCGGCTCCGCCGCGGCCGGCAAGGCGCTGGGCCTGACCCCGCGCGCCCGGATCGTGTCCGTCGCCGTCGTGGGCACCGAGCCGACGATCATGCTCACCGGTCCGGCGCCGTCCGCCCGCAAGGCGCTGGACAAGGCGGGCCTCTCGGTGGAGGACATCGACCTGTTCGAGGTCAACGAGGCGTTCTCGTCGGTCGTGCTGAAGTTCCTGCGGGACGTGGACGTCCCCGAGGACAAGGTCAACGTCAACGGCGGCGCGATCGCGCTCGGCCACCCGCTGGGCGCCACCGGCTGCATGATCCTCGGCACGCTGCTCGACGAGCTGGAGCGCCGGGACCTGCGTCGCGGCCTCGCCACGTTGTGCGTGGGCGGCGGCATGGGCATCGCGACGATCATCGAGAGGGTCTGAGGCATGCCGTTCCACTACGACAAGGACGCCGACGGCATCGTCACGCTGACGATGGACATGTCCGGCTCCGCCAACGTCATGAACGACGAGTACCGCGACCTGATGGGCGACGCCGTCACCAAGCTCGAGGGTGACGACATCACCGGCGTGGTCATCACGTCCGCCAAGAAGACCTTCTTCGCCGGTGGTGACCTGAACGTGCTCATCTCGATCACGCCGGAGAACGCCGCGAAGGCGCTGGACGGCGTCGAGGAGCTCAAGTCGCAGCTGCGGCGGCTGGAGAAGCTCGGCAAGCCGGTCGTGGCGGCCATCAACGGCACCGCGCTCGGTGGCGGCTTCGAGATCGCGCTGGCCTCGCACCGCCGGATCGTCCTGAACGACAACGGGATCCGCGTCGGCCTGCCCGAGGCGACGCTCGGTCTGCTGCCCGGCGGCGGTGGCGTCACGCGCATGGTGCGGCTGCTCGGCGTGCAGAAGGCGTTGCCGTTGCTCATGGAGGGCAAGCAGCTGCGCCCGGAACGCGCGCTGCAGGCCGGGATCGTCGACCAGCTCGTGGACACGCGCGAGGAGCTGATCTCCGAGGCCATCGCGTGGATCAAGGCGAACCCGGCGCCCACGCAGCCGTGGGACGTGCAGGGCGCGGGCGTGCCGGACCTGAAGTTCGGCGACCCGAACAGCTACGGCCTGCTCGCCGCGGCGCCCGCCGTGCTGAGCAAGAAGTCGCACGGCGCGTACCCGGCGCCGCAGAAGATCATGGCCACCGCGGTCGAGGGCGCCTACGTCGACTTCGACACCGCGCTGAAGATCGAGGGCCGCTACTTCCTGGAGCTGGCGTCCGGCCAGGTCGCCAAGAACATGATCACGGCGTTCTGGTTCAACCTCAACGAGGTCAACGGCCGCGCGTCGTCCGCGGGCAAGCGCGTGGCGAAGCTCGGTGTGCTCGGCGCGGGCATGATGGGCGCCGGAATCGCCGAGGTGTCCGCGAAGGCGGGCATCGAGGTGGTCCTGAAGGACGTGACCCTGGAGTCGGCCCAGAAGGGCGCACAGGGCCTGGACGGCATCACGCCGACCGACTCAGACGACGACCTCGCGGGCTGCGACCTGGTGATCGAGGCCGTGTTCGAGAACCGCGAGCTGAAGAACAAGGTCCTGCCCGCCGCGGAGTCCCACGCCCTGCCCGACGCGGTGATCGCGTCGAACACCTCGACGCTGCCGATCACCGGCCTCGCGTCGGCGGTGACGGCGCCGGAGCGGTTCATCGGCCTGCACTTCTTCTCGCCGGTGCCGAAGATGCGGCTCGTGGAGATCATCCGCGGCGAGAAGACGTCCGAGGAGACGCTCCAGCGCGCGCTGGACTACGTGCGGCAGATCGGGAAGACGCCGATCGTCGTCAACGACTCGCGCGGCTTCTACACCTCGCGGACGTTCGGCACGTACGTGATCGAGGCGATCACGATGCTGGCCGAGGGCGTGGCCCCGGCGCTGATCGAGAACGTCGCCAAGAAGTCCGGCATGGCCGTCGGCCCGCTGGCGGTCTCGGACGAGGTGACGCTGTCGCTGCAGCTGAAGATCCACGACCAGACGCTCGCCGACGACCCGTCGCTGGTGTCGGAGAGCGCCGCCTACGACCTGATCCGCGAGATGGTGTCGCTGGGCCGCAGCGGCAAGTCGACCGGCGCGGGCTTCTACGAGTACCCGGAGGGCGGCAGGAAGTTCCTCTGGCCGGAGCTCACCACCCGCTACGCGAAGGCCGACGCCGGGGTGTCCGAACAGGACGTCCGCGACCGGCTGCTGTTCGTGCAGGCGCTGGAGACGGTGCGGTGCCTGGACGAGGGCGTGCTGACGTCGGTGGCGGACGCGAACATCGGCTCGATCTTCGGGTTCGGCTTCGCGCCGTGGAGCGGCGGCACGCTGCAGTTCATCAACTCCTACGGCGTGCAGGCGTTCATCGAACGCGCCGACTACCTCGCCGACACGTACGGCGAGCGGTTCCGCCCGCCGACGTCCCTGCGGGAGCGCGACAAGTTCTAGGCGCGGTAGGAGCCGGGTGATGACCCGGTCCACCGCTTGAAGGCCCGGTGGAAGGCGCTCGCCTCGGAGAACCCGAGGCGCAGCGCCAGCTCCTCCACCGACTCCCCGCCGCGCACCAGCGACGCCACGGCCTGGTCGCGCAGCAGCTGTTCCCGCACCTCGCGGAACGACGTCCCCTCGGCCGCGAGCCTGCGCCGCAACGTCGGCGCCGACACTCCCAGCGCGGCCGCCACGGCCTCCAGCCCCGCCACCCCCCGCCCGAGCAGCCGCCGCACGTGCCCCGCCGTGTCGGCCCCGTGGTCGCGCCGCGACAGCAGCTCGGCCGGCGAGTGCCGCAGGAACCTCCGCAGCGCCGCCTCGTCCTGCACGACCGGCATGCGCAGGAACTTCGGGTCGAACGAGATCGAGGTGGCGGGCGCGCCGAACGTCAGCGGGCACCCGAAGATCAGGTGGTACTCGGCGGCGTGCGCGGGTTCGGGGTAGCCGAACTCGGCGCTGCGCAACGGGATGCGGCGACCGATCAGCCACGACGAGAACCGGTGCCACAGCACGAGCAGCGACTCGGTGAGGAAGTGGTCGGGGTCGCCGGGGATGTCGAGCGTGAACCGGCCGCCGTCGAGCGACAGGCGCAGCGGCTGCTCGAACAACGCGTAGAACGCCAGCCCGCGCCGCAGTGCGGACTCCAGGTCGGGGCAGTGCACGGCCAGCAGGCACATCATCGCGAACGTGCCGCGCTTGGACGGCCGCGGCCCGAAGCCCATGAACTCGTCGTCGAGCACTTCCCACAGCGTCTGGACGAACTTCGTGTACTGCGCGGGCGTGACCCGCGCCCGGTCGTCGGCGAGCAGGCTCGCGGGGATCCCCGCACCCCGCAGGACGGCATCCGGCTCCGGGCACGCGCGCAGCGCCGCGCGCACGTAGTGGATCGCCACCGTCCGGGAGTGCACGAACAACAGTAGAACGCCAACGGCGGTGGTGCGGCCCCGGGGAGAGCAGGAGCGGCACCACCGCCGTCGAGGGCCCACCCAGTGAGCCGTACTCCTCGCCGACGGGGCTTCCGCACGCCCATCGGCAAGGGACGATGTTGTGTTCGTTCACGTTAACGCTATGTGGTCTAGACCAGGAAAGTCAATAGTGCGAAGAGAGCACTCCCCGCCGTCATGTTTCAGGCTTGTTCCAGCGGGGCTACCGCAAAGCCCGCGGAGAACCTCTGACACCAGATGACAACACTCCGAATGATGGAAACATCGACGCCCGCGGGAATCTCGTAGACCTGGTCCCCGCGGTTGCCCTTCAACTTGCCGAGACTAGTGAAACCCTCGCCAAACGTTTTCTCCGGCGAGCCGGACGAGTGCGGCGACAGGTAAACGTACAGGTCAGGGCCATCACTGGTGTTCAAGGACGCGAACTGCACCGAATGCGCGCCACCCGGCAACCTGATCAGACTCGCCTTACCGGTCGTGGCGTGTTCGAGCGACCGCCACTCCCCTCCGGCGACCTCCTTCGGCGTTTCCGCGACAGGCGCCGGCGCACTGGCAGTAGTTGACTGAGTCGTCAACCGAGTGCTCGAAGTGGGCACGAGCAGCGCCTCGTTCGTTTCGCGGACCGTGAGCAGCCGCCAGGGCTGGAAGAGGTAGAGCCCGACCCCCAGCGCGACGACCAGGAAAACTGAGGCGGGAATCAGGAATCGACGACTGCGCATACCGAAAATACTGGCGCAAACCGGACCGAAAAGAGCTTACGGAGTTGTTAGGGCCACCCCAGCGACGACCGCCACGCCAGGAAGCCCAGCAGCCCCGTCACCCAGCCGAGCCGTTCACCTGCTCGGGTGACACTGCCGAACGTCACCGAACAGCAACAGCGCTGGTAGCGCCCCCTTCCACCACCCTTCAGCACCACCGACAAGTGACAGCGATCACTCAACCGAGCCCGCAAGGAAGCCGATAGGGCTTCAGGGCGAGCGTTCCCGGCCGTGGTTCAACCCAGTAGCCTGCCGGGGCGTGATCGCCCGACTTCACCCCGTGAGCATCTGAGGAGGACTGCTGTGCGCGCACTGTGGGCAGCAGGTGGTTCCGCCGTGCTCGGGTCCGCATTGCTGGGCGTGCTGGTGGGCATGGCGTTCCACGGCGTGAACACGGAAGATCCGCAAAGCAGACCCCCGGCCTCCACCTGGGTCACGTCCACGACCAGCACGACCCCGAGCCAGCCGGAGAGCCCACCACCTCCGAGCAGCACCCAGCAAAGCTCGAGCACCACCCCGGAAAGCACGACACCGGCCCCGAAGAAGACGACAACACCGCCAGCCGTGACGAACGAGCCCCCACCCCCAGCGGCCCCACCGGCAGCGGCAACGACGACAACCACAACTCCGTCAGGCTGGTCGTGCAGCCCTCTGAACCCGCTGCCCCCCGCCACGTGCAAGAACACGCAAAACGGCAGATAGCCACTAGATGCCGCAGGCGAGCCACGCAGCGAAGCCGCAGGCGAGCCGCTCGCGAAGCCGAAGGCGAGCCCTAGCGATGCCGCAGGCGAGCCGTCCCGAGCAAAGCGAGGCCGCGGTGGTGGCTCCCCCGTCTAGCGCTCCTCAGC
>NZ_DASVFL010000107.1:0-30878 GCF_036380075.1 Lentzea sp.
CGCGCTACTCCGGTGGCGTCAGCCGCAAATCCGGGTCCACCGGGGGAGCCCCGTCGAACGGCCCGTCGGCCTTCAACCGCCCGACGTGGTCGAGCGCCACCTCGATCTCCGCACGGAACGGGTCGCCGTCGGCCGGGGGAGTGCGGAACCACTCGTGCAGCGCCTCGGGGATCTCGAACCGGTCGAGCAGCTCGTCGTACAGGGCGTCGCGGTCGGCGGCCTGCTCGCCGAGCTCCTGGTACTCGCGCAGGGCCATGCGCAGGCGGATCCAGCGGTAGCGGTCGGTGTTGCGCTGCTGCTGGAACCGCTCGCGCAGCAGGTCGCCGGCGTGCTGGCCGCGCAGGGCCAGGCGGCGGATCGTGGCGGGCGGCATGAACAGGTTCGAGCCGCCCTCGTCGGCGGACTGGCGGACGTGCGCGATGCGGCCGCGGTAGCCGGGCAGCGCCGACTGCATGGTGTCGCGCCAGTCGAGGAACGTGTCCAGGATCGACAGCAGGAAGCCGGGCATCGTGCCGAGCGGGGCGTAGCGCGTGCCGGAGGTCGAGGCGTCCTGTTCCGGCAGCCACACCTCGTTCGCGTCGCCGTCCGGGTAGGGCTGCAGGCTCAGGCCGAACGTGGGCCAGCGCGGCAGCAGCGAGTCGAAGAAGTGGATCGGGAAGTTGCTGGTGATGCCGCCGTCGGAGAACCAGTGCACGCGCCCGTCCCTGCACAGCGGCACGGCGGCGATCAGGCCGGGGAACGACAACGACATCCGCACCGCCAGCACGACGGGGAGGTGCTCGCGCTCGGGCAGGTCGCGCAACGGCATGTGCTCGTGCAGCGGGCACTTGGCGCCGGTGACGGCGCCGTTCAGCTGCTCGACCACCCGGCCCGGCAGCACGTAGCCGAGGCACTCCTCGCAGTACTGCCAGGTCTCCTTGAACGGCAACCGGTACGGCCGCCCCTCGGACAGGTCGGTCGTCATCAGCACCAGGTTGACGTCGCCGAGATCGCCGAACGTCAACGCCTCCTCGGTGCCCGCCAGCGAGTCGAGCCGGTCCGCGATCCAGTCGGCCAGCGGCGGCACGCCCGTCGACTTCGGCACGCCCGCCAGCCGGTCGAGCCACGACGCCCTGAAGTCACCGGTGCCCGGCACGAGTCCGAAGTGGATGGAGCGTGCGTTGTCCCGCAGGAACTTCTGCATCGCGTACCCGTAGACGAGGATCAACGCGCTGACCGCGGCCAGCGACAGCACCAGCCACACCAGCAGCACGACCGCCGCCGTCGCGTAGTGCCGCGAGAACGCCAGCCCCAGCACGAGCGGCACCGCGGCGACGACCCAGGCCGCCCACGGCAGGCTCGACCGCAACGGCCACAGCACCGTCGCCAGGCACGCCAGCGCGAGGACGACCACCAGCACGCCGAGCCAGGCCGGGTAGACCGACGGCGCCAGCAGGGCCGACCACAGCACCGGGCCGCCCAGCCACAGCAACGCCATCAGCCCGAGCACCGCCTTGGCCCGCCACCCGACGGCACCGAGCAACGCGAAGAACAGGCACGAGATCGCACTGCGCCCGGTCGTCCCGCGCTTCTGCATGGTCGCGACGACGATCCGGTACAGCGCACGCGTCTTCTCCGCGGGCTGGAACAGCTGCGCCAGCCGCCACTGGTCGGCGCCCGTGCCGGAGGTGAACCAGTCGATCAGCTTCGCGAGCTTCTCGAACCCGCCGGAGGCACGACCACGTTCCGCGGCCGCCGTGAACGCCGCGGCGATCGCCCCCGCCGACGCGCCGCCGATCTGCTTGAACTCGTAGTGGCGGGCCAGCGACGCGACGGCCAGCGGGTACACGACTCCGCTGGTCGTGCCTCCGCGCATGGTCAGGTCGCAGTAGCGGTCGTACTCCATGCGCTCATGATCGCGCGAGCACTGTCAACCGCCAGGAAAGTTCACCCGGACGCCGCCGTACGGGTCGGAGACCGTTCCGCGACCAGCCAGCCCATGATCGCGTCCTGGGCCACATCGGCCACCGGCTGGCCGGCGTCGACCACGAAGTCCTCGATCCACGACGACGCGAAGAGCGCCGTGAGCTCCTCGGCGCGGTTCAGGTGCCACCGCAGGTCCGGCTCGTCGTGGTGCCGTGCCGCGAGCCGCTCCCGCAGGACGGGCAGGTCCGCCTTCAACCGGCACACGTTCAGCTTCGCGCCGACCGCCTCCGCGTACTCCTCACGCGCGGCGAAGCTCTCCACCACACCGGCGAGGACGATGCGCTGCACCCCCACCTCGGCGTAGTTGCGTGCCACGGCCCGGAGGTTGCGCAGCTGCAGGGCGAGGTGGAACGGGTCGTCCGCGGGGCTGGGCCGGCACGACGACAGCCAGTCGAGGTCGATGACGGCGTGCGGGACCTGAGTCTCGGCGAGCCGGTCGCCGATCGCCTCCGCCACCGTCGTCTTGCCGACCCCGACCGGACCGGTGACCAGCAGCGCCTTCACGCGAGCTCCGCCAGCTCGGCAGGAGTCCCCGCCATGATCACGCGGACGTGCTCGGTCACCTTCTCCACCGGCCAGTCCCACCACGCGACCCGCTCCAGCAGCTCGATCTCCTCGTCGCTGTAGCGCTTCTTCAGCACCCGCGCGGGGTTCCCGCCGACCACCCCGTACGCCGGCACGTCCGACACCACGACCGAACCCGAGGCGATGATCGCGCCGTTCCCGATCCGCACGCCGGGCATGACCAACGCCTGGTAGCCGATCCAGACGTCGTTGCCCACCACCGTGTCGCCGCGGCTCGGCGCCCCCAGCGCGATGTCCAGGGTCTTCTCGCCCCACGCGCCGCCGAAGATCGTGAACGGGAACGTCGACACGCCGTCCGTGCGGTGGTTGGCGCCGGACATGATGAACCGCACGCCCTCGGCCAGCGCGCAGTAACGGCCGATGACCAGCTTCTCGTTGCCGAAGTTGTAGAGCACGTTGCGGTGCTCGAACTCCTCGGCGTGGTGCGGGTCGTCGTAGTAGGTGTACTCGCCCACCTCGATCTGCGGGTTCTTCACCAACGGCTTGAGGAGCACCGTTCGCGCGTAGTCCGGCAACGGGTAGAGGTTGTCGGGCGAGGGAATGGTCACGGCGCTCCGATCGGCTCTTCGCTGAACTGCGTGCGGTACAACTCGGCGTAGTGGCCTTCCAGGGCCAGCAACTCCTCATGCGTACCACGTTCGACGATCTGCCCGCGATCGACCACGAGGATCTGGTCGGCCGCCCGGACGGTCGACAGCCGGTGCGCGATCACCAGCGACGTCCGGCCCGCCAGCGCCTCGACCAGCGCTTCCTGCACCGCGGCCTCCGACCGCGAGTCCAGGTGCGCGGTCGCCTCGTCCAGGATCACCACCCGCGGCTTGGCCAGCAGCAGGCGCGCGATGGTGAGCCGCTGGCGTTCGCCGCCGGAGAGCCGGTAGCCGCGTTCGCCGACGACGGTGTCGAGCCGGTCGGGCAGCGACGTCACGAGGTCCGCCAGCCGGGCCCGCCGCAGCGCGTCCCAGATCTCCTCGTCGGTGGCGTCCGGTGCCGCGAGCCGCAGGTTCGACCCGATCGACTCGTGGAACAGGTGCCCGTCCTGCGTGACCATGCCGACGGTCCGGCGGATCGAGTCGAACGACAGGTCGCGAACGTCCACTCCGGACAGGCGAACGGACCCGGAGTCCGCGTCGTACAGGCGGGGCAGCAGCGACGCGATCGTCGACTTGCCCGCACCCGACGAGCCGACCAGCGCGATCAGCGAACCCGGTTCGGCGACGAACGACACCCCGCCCAGGACCTCCTCGCCGCCGCGGGTGTCGAGCGCCGCGACCTCCTCCAGCGACGCCAGCGACACCTTGTCGGCCGACGGGTAGGCGAAGCGCACGTCGGAGAACTCGACCGACACCGGCCCGTCCGGAACGGCGACCGGCGAGTCCTTCTCCTCGATCAACGGCGGCAGGTCCAGCACCTCGAAGACCCGCTCGAACGACACCAGGGCGGTCATCACGTCCACCCGTGCACCGGCCAGCGCGGTCAACGGCGCGTACAACCGCGTCAGCAGCAGCGCCAGCGTCACGATCGTGCCCGGCGCCATCTGCCCCGCGAACACGAACCAGCCGCCCAGGCCGTAGACCAGCGCGAGCGCCAGCGACGACACCAGCGTCAGCGCCACCAGGAACAGCCACTGCGCCACCGCCGACCGGACGCCGATGTCGCGCACCCGCCGCGCCCGCGCCCCGAACTCGGCGCTCTCCAGCGAGGGCCGCCCGAACAGCTTGATCAGCGTCGCGCCCGGCGCCGAGAACCGCTCGGTCATCTGGGTCGTCATCGCCGAGTCGAGGTTCGCCGCCTCGCGGTGCATCGACGCAAGGCGCCTGCCCATCCGCCGCGCCGGGATCAGGAAGATCGGCAGCAGGAGCATCGCGAGCACCGTGACCTGCCACGACAGCGTCAGCATCACGGCCAGCGTCAACGCCAGCGCGATCACGTTCGTGACGACGCCGGAGATCGTCTCGGAGAACGCCCGCTGCGCCGCGATCACGTCGTTGTTCAGCCGCGACACCAGCGCGCCCGTGCGGGTGCGGGTGAAGAACGCGACCGGCATCCGCTGCACGTGGTCGAAGACGGCCTGCCGCAGCCGCAGGATCAGGTCCTCGCCGACCCGCGCCGACTGCCACCGCTCCGCCAGCGAGACACCGGACTCCAGCACCGCCACGCCGGCGATCGCCAGCGCCAGCCAGAGCACCAGCCCGAAGTCGCGCCCCGCGAAGATGGTGTCGACCACCCGGCCCGCCAGCACCGGCGACGCCACGGCGAGCACGGCGGTCACCGCGCTCGTGGCCAGCAGGGCGAGGACCGCGCGCCGCTGCGGGCGGGCGAACCGGGCGACGCGCTTCAGCGTCGCCCGGCTCACGCGGCGGCTCTTCTCGTCCTGCATCGCGCTCTCGAGCGCGTACCAGTGGTTGAAGTCGATGCTCATGGCGGTCAGTCTCGGACTTCGACCTATCAGGAGGTCAAGCCGTTTTGAGGAACTCGTCCACCTCGGCGAGGGCCGCGGCGCGCACGGGCTCCGGCGACAGGAACAGGTCGTGCATGCCGGCCTTGATCTCCACGACCTTGACCGATGACCCGATCTTCGGACCCCATTTGCGCATGCCCTCGACGTCGAGCACGGCGTCGGCCTTCGCGACGTCCTCGCTCCACTCGCGGGCGTTCAGCATGCTCTTGTCGGAGTGCAGCACCAGCACGGGTACGCGCACGTCGAGTCCCTTGTGGACCTTCTCCTGGGCGATGAGGACCGCGCGGATCCACCCGGCCAGCACGGGGAAACCGGCCAGCGGCTTCCACCTCAGGTCGAAGTCCCACTCGCCGTTGCGCGAGCTGTGGATCGCCGACCCGTAGGCCTCGCCGAGGTTCGCGCGGATCTTCGCCTTGGGCGCGACCCGTCCGACCAGCTTCACGACCTGCCGCATCGCCGGCGGTTCGACGACGTCGAGCCACGGGCTGTTGAGCACCAGCGCGTCGATGAGGTCGCTCGAGCGGCGTTCGTGCGCCCACAGCGACGCGGTGAGCCCGCCGGTCGAGTGCCCCATGAGCACCACGCGCGTGTGCTCCTCGCGGATCTTCGCGACGGCCGCGTCGATCTCCTCGTAGTAGACCGACATGTCGGTCGTGTAGTTCGGCAGTTCCCCGTCGCGCAACGAACGGCCGTACCCGCGCAGGTCGACGGCGTAGAAGTCGTAGCCCTGGGCCGTGTAGTGCTCGGCCACGTGCTCCTGGAAGAAGTAGTCCGCGAAGCCGTGCACGTAGAGGATCGCGCCCCGGTCGTTGGCCGCGGCACGGCGGCGGACCAGGGTGGCTGACGCTCCGCCGCGCAACGGCAGAACGGTGGTGTCTTCGTCGCTGCTCACCGCGCAAGTTTGCAACGGTCCCGCGCGGAATCCCTGCAGCCTTGTCCGGATCGTGTCTAACCTGGGCACATGACGGGGGACATCGAACAGTCATCCAGGGTGCGGTTCCCGGGCATCAGCCCGCGCGCCTACGAACATCCCGCCGACCGGGGCGCCCTCGCGGTGCTGAGGGCGGTGCCCGGAGTGGCGCCGATCCTCAAGGCGGTCGCAGGGGCCTTCTCCGAACGGGGTGAGCGCCTGCTGCAGCTGGCCTCCTCGGTCCGGGTGGGTCCGAAGCAGTACCCGCAGCTCGACCGCATCCGCAACGAGGTCGCCGCGGCGTTCGACGTGCAGGAGGCGCCCGAGCTCTACGTCGAGCGCGCCGCCGCGGCCTACGCCTACACCTACGGCATCGACAAGCCGTTCATCGTGCTGAGCAGCGGCCTGGTCAACCTCCTCGACAACGAGGCCCTGCGGTTCGTCATCGGCCACGAGATGGGACACGTGATGTCGGGCCACGCGCTCTACAACACGCTCCTGCGCAGGCTCGTCCAGCTGGCGAAGACGGTCGCCTGGGTCCCGGCAGGGACGATCGCCCTGCAGGCCGCCATCTCGGCGCTGCGCGAGTGGCAGCGCAAGACCGAGCTGTCCTGCGACCGGGCCGGCCTGCTCGCCTGCCAGGACCCGCAGGCCGCGCTGCGCGTGCACGTGGCGCTCGCGGGCGACGTCGGCGGCCAGGTCGACGTCGCGTCGTTCCTCGAACAGGCCAAGGAGTACGAGCGGGCCGAGGACATCCGCGACAGCCTGCTCAAGCTCGTGCAGATCGAGGAGCGCACGCACCCGCTGGTCGTCGTGCGGGCCGCGGCGCTGCAGCGCTGGTCGGCGAGCGAGGAGTACCGGGAGATCCTGACCGGCACGTACGTGCGCCGCGAGGACGACCACCCGACCAACAACCTCACCGAGGACGTGAAGGGCGCCGCGCGCTCCTACCGCGAGTCGATGAACAACTCGGTCGACCCGCTGATCAAGACGATCAACGACATCGGGGAGTCCGTGATGGGCGCCGCGAGCAAGGTCTGGAACAAGGTTGCTCCGAACGGACCAGCGGAATAGCTACCATCTGGAGTCATGAGACGACTCCTGGTGCTTGTCCTGACCGCATTGCTGGGTTCCGCGGGTGTCGCCGCCGCTGACGCCGACGTGAGGATCGTCGGCGGCGAGCGCGCCTCCATCGAGGCCAACCCCTGGGCCGTCTTCCTCACCGACGACAACGGGGGCCAGTTCTGCGGCGGCACGCTCGTCGCGCCCACGAAGGTGCTCACGGCCGCGCACTGCGCGCTGGGCCGCACGCCGAAGGAGCTGCGGGTCGTCGCCGGCCGCGAGGACAAGCTGGACCGCGAGTCCGGCGTGTCGGTCACGCCCGAGTCGATCTGGATCCACCAGCGGTACGTCTCCGCCGACCAGGGCGAGGACGTCGCGGTGCTGACGCTGCACAGGGCGCTGCCGTACCCGCCGCTGCCGTTCGCCGAGCTCGCCGACTCCGCGCTCTACGAGCCGGGCACGGAGCTGCGCGCGCTCGGCTGGGGCCGCACCACCGAGAACGGCAGGACGTCGCGCTACCTGCTGCAGGCCACCGTGCCGGTGCTGGAGGACGACTACTGCACCGGCACCTACCCGCAGTTCGTGAAGGCGGACATGTTCTGCGCGGGCTACGAGGGCGGCAAGGTCGACACCTGCCAGGGCGACTCGGGCGGTCCGATCGTCGCGGGAGGCAAGCTCGTCGGCGTCACGTCCTGGGGCGAGGGCTGCGCGCGCAAGGGCAAGCCCGGCGTGTACGTCCGCATCTCCCGCTACGCCAAGGACCTCCACGCCGTCGTCGACGCGCCGCCCACGACTGTCGAGCCGTAGGCGGGACGTGCGAGCCTGGTCGCCGTGGTGACTCTGCGGCGAGCCAGGCCGGACGAAGCGGGCCTGCTGAGCGACCTGGCGCTGGCGGCCAAGGCGCACTGGGGCTACGACGAGGCGTTCCTGGAGTCGGTCCGCGAGGAGCTGACCTTCCACGCGGACGACGTCGCGGAGCGGCACGTCGTGGTCGCCGTCCTGGAAGACCGGGTGGTGGGTTTCTACAGCCTCGACGGCGTGCCGCCGCAGGGCGAGCTCGGGAACCTGTGGCTGCGGCCGGACCGGATCGGCACCGGTCTCGGCCGGGTGCTGTGGGAGCACGCCCTGGCCGGGGCGGCCGCGGCCGGGTTCGAGCACCTCGACATCGACTCCGAGCCGTTCGCCGAGGGCTTCTACCTGCGGATGGGCGCCGAGCGGATCGGCGCGACGCCGTCGGGGTCGATCCCCGGCCGGGTGCTGCCGCGGCTGCGCGTCAGACCACGAGACCGACGGACATCGTGAGGAACACGGCCGCGCACACCGCGTCCAGCGCCGTCGTCACGCCGGGCCGCTTGAGCTTCCCGGCCACGCGCGAGGCGGCCAGCACGATCATCAGCTCCCAGATCGCGGCCAGGCCCAGGAACACGGCGGCGAGCATCGTCAGCTGAGGTGCCGGTTCACCCGATCCGATGAACTGCGGCAGGAACGCCAGCGAGAACAGGATCATCTTCGGGTTCGTGATGTTGGTCAGGAAGCCCTGCCGGAACGGCCGGTCGCTCATGACCTCCTCCGGCTCGCCACCGGAGCGCCGCAGCAGTCCCCGCGTGATGGAAACCGCGAGGTAGAGCAGGTAGGCGGCGCCGATCCAGCGCAACGCCGTGAGCACCACCGGGTACCGCGCGAGCAGCACGCCCAGGCCCGAGATCACCAGGGCGACCTGGACCGCCGCGGCCGCGTGGATGCCGCCCAGCGCGAGCAGTCCGGAACGGGTTCCCGAGCGCAGCGACGTGCGCAGCAGCAGGAACGCGTCGACACCGGGGGTCACGATGACGACGGCGCACGCGATGAGGAAGGCCGGAACCTGGCCGAAGTCGAACAACACCGTACATACCCCCGTGATCTGCAACAATGACCGAAAAATCTACGGCCTGACGCGACACTAACACGAGAATCTCCGGTTTTGACGCCGTCCTAGCGCTATCGCTACCGTTGGTGACCGATCGTCCACCTGGTGCAACGAGGAGTGGTCCGTGAGGGGTAAGCGAGTTGCCGTGCTCGTAGCGGTGATCGCGCTGGTCAACAGCGGGTCCACGGCCGATGCGATCGTCGGGGGGACACCCGCGCGGGTGGCGGACACCCCGTGGGTTGTGGCGATCACCACCACGGACGGTCAGCTGATCTGCGGCGGCGCGCTGGTCGCCCCGGACAAGGTCGTGACCGCGGCCCACTGCGTCACGAACAAGGGCGTCATCGGCGCCAACCAGCGCCTGCCCGAGCAGCTGCGCGTGGTCGCCGGCCGCACCGACCTGCGGGTGAAGGACGAGGGCGTCGATGCCCCGGTCGCGGGCGTGTGGCGCCATCCCGACTACCGCGAGGTCACCCGGGGCGACGACGTGGCGGTGCTGACGCTCGGCCGCGCGCTGCCGTACCGGACGATCGCGCTCGGCGAGGCCGGCGACGACGGCGTGGTGCTCGGCTACGGCCGCACGTCCGAGAACGCCCCGCCGTCCATGACGCTGCGCAAGGTGACGGTGCCGGTCCTGTCCGACCAGGAGTGCTCGCTGAAGGAGCCGGACTACCGGCCGGGCGCGATGCTGTGCGCCGGACGCGGTGGCCGTGACGCGTGCACGGGCGACTCGGGCGGTCCGCTGGTCGTGCGGGGCAGGCTCGCGGGCGTCGTGTCGTTCGGCCGCGGGTGCGCGCGTCCCGATGAACCGGGCGTCTACACCAGGCTGGCTCACTACCGGTCCGCTCTGGGCTTCTGATATCCAAGGTTCGGTGCGAACCACACCGTTTCCCGCCACCCTGCGGCGGCAGTGGGGCCTCGATCTGAGCCCCGGCCAGCTCTACGCCATCCTGCGGCTGCGCCAGGACGTCTTCGTCGTCGAGCAGAACTGCGTCTACCGCGACGTCGACGGACGCGACCTGGACCAGGGCACCCGGCACTTCTGGCTGGAGGCGGACGGGTCGCACGACCCGCTCGCGTACCTGCGGCTGCTGGAGGAACCCGGCGGCGCGTTCCGCATCGGACGCGTCGTCACCGCCCGCATGGCCCGCGGCCGGGGCTTCAGCCGCCGGCTCATGCAAGCCGCGCTGGCCGACGTCGGCGCCGCGCCGTGCGTGCTCGACGCGCAGACGTACGTGGCGCCGTTCTACGCGTCGTTCGGGTTCGTGGCCGAGGGCGAGGAGTTCATCGAGGACGGGATTCCACACCTGCGGATGCGGCGCACTCCCTGATCACGCGCACCGCGCGCTCGACGTCGGCCTCGGTCAGGTCGGCGCGCGCGGTGAGCCGCAGCCTGCTGACCTGGTCGGGCACCGACGGCGGCCGGAAGCAGCCGACGACCACGCCGTTCGCGCGGCAGGCCTCCGCCCAGCGGACCGCCTGCTCCGGGCCCGGCGCCCGCACGCTGACCACGGCGGCCGTGGGCGTGCTGGCCTGGAACCCGGCTTCCTTCAGGCGGTTGCTCAGGTCGTGCGCCACCGTCAGCGCGCGCTCGGCGCGGTCCGGTTCCTCGCGCAGGATCCTGATCGCCGCGAGCGCCGCCGCCGCGCTGCTGGGCGCGAGACCGGTGTCGAAGGTGAACGTGCGCGCGGTGTCGATCAGGTGCTTGATCACGCGGCTCGGGCCGAGCACCGCGCCGCCCTGGGAGCCGAGCGACTTGCTGAGCGTGAGCGTCGTGACGACGTCCGGCGCCCTCATCAGGCCCGCCTCGGCCACCGCGCCCCGTCCGCCCGGCCCGACGACGCCGAGCCCGTGCGCGTCGTCGACGACCAGGGCCGCCCCGGTCGCGCGGCACGCCTCGTGCAGCTCGGTCAGCGGGGCGATGTCGCCGTCGACGCTGAAGACCGAGTCCGTGACGACGATCGCGCGGCGCTTGCCGCGGGTCTCCAGGGCGTGCCGGACCTTGCGGACGTCGCAGTGGTCCGCGACGACGACGTCGGCCTTCGACAGCCGCGTGCCGTCGATCAGCGACGCGTGGATGTACTGGTCGGCGACGATCGCCGTGCCGGGACCGGACAGCGCCGCGACCGCGCCGAGGTTCGCCATGTAGCCGCTGCTGAACACCAGCGCCGACTGCGCGCCGCAGAAGTTCGCGAGCTCGAACTCCAGCTCGTTGTGCAGCTCCGTCGACCCGGTGACCAGGCGCGATCCCGTCGAGCCCGCGCCCCACTTCAGCGTGGCGGCCGCCGCGGCACCGGCGACGCGCTTGTCCTTCGCGAGCCCGAGGTAGTCGTTGCTGGCGAGGTCGAGATCGGTCGAGCCCGCCTTGCGCGGGCGCACGCGCCGGGTCAGACCCGCCTTGGCCCGCGCTTCGGAGCGGACGTCGATCCAGTCGAACGTCGCCTCACCGTCGGTGGACACTGCCTCGGTTGTGCTCACGGTCACCGCCTGAGTCTCCCATCCGCCCACTAGCGTGCGGCTCGTGGACCTGTTCACCTTCACGCGCGCCGAACTCACCTCGCCGGTGCAGTTCGTCGACGGCCGCTGGGTGGTGTCCGCCCACGACGACGTGCGCGCCGTGCTGGCCGACCCGGTCACGTTCCTGCCCGACAACGCGCTGACCGCCGTCACGCCGGTCGTGCCCGCCGCGTTGCGCACCCTGGTCAGGGCCCGCTTCTCGCTGCCGCCGACCTTGGCCAACAACGGCTCGTCGTCGCACGCCCGGCTGCGCAGGCTGGTGGCGTCGTTCTTCACGCCGGCCCGCGTCGCCGCAGCGGAGCCTCGCATCCGGTCCCTGGTCGTGGAACGGCTGGGTGGTGAGGATCTCGTGCGCTCGCTCGCCTGGGACCTGCCCGCGATCGTGCTGGTGGAGCTCCTCGGCCTGGAGAACGTCGACATCCCGGCGCTCAAGCGGTGGAGCTCCGGGTCGCTCGAGTTCTTCTGGGGCTCGCTCTCGCGCGAACGGCAGCTGGAGCTGGTCGACGACGTCGGCGAGTTCCACCAGTGGCTGGTCAAGCGCTACCACGCGCGGGACGGCGAGCTGTTCCGCGCGCTGGCCGACGCCGGTGTGTCCGCGGAGGACTCCGCCGGTCTCTGCTACTTCCTGCTGATCGCCGGGCAGGAGACCACGACCCAGCTGCTGTCCACGGCGTTGCGCCGCGCTCTGCAGGACCGCGCGCTGTGGGCGCGGCTGCCGTCGCCCGGTGTCGCTGAGGACTTCGTGGAGCACGTGCTGCGGACCGAGACGCCCGTGGTGACGTGGCGCCGGCTGACCGCGCGTGAGGTGGTCCTGTCCGGTGTGCGCGTGCCCGCCGGTGCGGAGCTCGTGCTGGTGTTGACCGGTGAGGAGACCGACCCGCGTCACCTGGCGTTCGGGTACGGGCGCCACTTCTGCCTCGGTGCCGGGCTGGCCCGGCTGGAGGCCGCGGTGACGTTGCGGACGGTGGCCTCCCACGAGCCGGCGCTGGAGCTGGCGGGTCCCGAACCGGAGTGGCTGCACCTGCTGTCGTTCCGCGCGCCGAAGTCGGTGGCCGTGAGGCGTTGACCTGATGTTTGATGCGGGTGTGTTGAATCGCCAGCTCTCCGGAGTCCACAAGAAGACGCTGCTGGAGACGCTCGGCCCTGTGCCGGACGTCGACCCAGACCGCTACGGGGACGGCGGCCCGGTGGGCGCCCTGGAAACCCGCGTCGCCCAGCTGCTCGGCACCGAGGCGGCGCTGTTCGTGCCGACGGGGACCATGGCCCAGCAGATCGCCCTGAGGTGCTGGGCCGACCGCACCCACAACCCGATCGTGGCGATGCACCCGCAGGCCCACCCGCTGCACCACGAGGACGACGCGCTGACCGTGCTGTCCGGCCTGCGCCCGGTCAAGGTCCGCGACGCCGACGTCGGCACCTGCCCGGAGCCGTACGGGACGCTGCTGCTGGAGGTGCCCGACCGCGAGGCCGGGTTCGTCCTGCCGACCTGGGACGAGCTGACGTCGCTGGTCGACCTCGCCCGCGAACGCGACGCGGTCGTGCACCTCGACGGCGCGCGGCTGTGGGAGAGCGCGCACGGCCTCGGCAAGCCGTTGCCCGAGATCGCCGGCCTGTTCGACTCGGTGTACGTGTCGTTCTACAAGTCCCTCGAGGGCATCTCCGGCGCCGCGCTCGCGGGCAGCCAGGACTTCGTCGACCAGGCGCGGGTCTGGCGGCACCGGTACGGCGGCATGCTGTTCCAGCAGTGGCCGGCCGCGCTGTCCGCACTGCACGGTCTCGACACCGTGCTGCCGAAGCTGGGGTCGTACGTCGAGCACGCCAAGGTCGTGGCGGCCGCGATGGGACTGCCCGAGCCCCACACCCACCAGTTCGCGCTGCACCTGCCCGGTGACCCGAAGCGGCTGACCGAGCTGAGCGGGAAGTTCCTCGGGTCGTTCTGGCCGTCGGGGACGCTCGCGAAGACCGAGGTCACGATCGCCGGGCCCGCGCTGGAGTGGACGGCGGACGAGGTGGCGCGGGCCTGGGCGGAGTTCCGGAGCCTGCTCTGAGGGCGATGTCGCTCACCTGGCTGTTGGTCGCACGGGTGCGGAATGCGACGATGCCGGGGCTGTGAGGGGAGCGCGAGGAAGCCGGTGCGAATCCGGCGCCGTCCCGCGACTGTGACCGGGGAGACCCGGGAGTCAGGAACTCGTCCCCCTCTTACTCCGACCGACCACGGGCGTGGACACCCGAGGAAGGACTTCACCGCGCATGTTCCCCTTTTCGGCTGTCGTCGGACACGACGACCTCCGGCTGGCCCTGCTGCTGAACGCCGTGCACCCCGGCATCGGCGGTGTCCTCGTCCGCGGCGAGAAGGGGACCGCGAAGTCGACGATCGTGCGTGCCCTCGCCGCGTTGCTGCCGGAGCTGGACGTCTCGAAGGACTGCCGGTTCGGCTGCGCGCCCGGCACGACCGACTGCCCCGACGCGCCGCACGACGGCGTGGAGCGCAGGCCGGCGAAGCTCGTCGAGCTGCCGGTCGGTGCCACCGAGGACCGGCTGGTCGGGTCGCTCGACCTGGAGAAGGCGCTGACCGAGGGTGTGCGGGCGTTCCAGCCCGGGCTGCTGGCCTCGGCGCACCGGGGCGTGCTCTACGTCGACGAGGTCAACCTGCTGCACGACCACCTGGTCGACCTGCTGCTCGACGCCGCCGCGATGGGGCGCGCGCACGTCGAGCGCGAGGGCGTCTCGGTCTCGCACCCGTCGCAGTTCCTGCTGGTCGGCACCATGAACCCGGAGGAGGGCGAGCTGCGGCCGCAGCTGCTCGACCGGTTCGGGCTCACCGTGCAGGTCAAGGCCGCGCGGGACGTGGGCGTGCGCACCGAGGTCATCCGGCGCCGGCTCGCCTACGAGGCGGACCCCGTCGCGTTCGCCGCGCGGTGGGAAGCCGAGGACGCCGAGCTGCGGCAGCGGATCGCGGACGCCAAGGCGAAGCTGCCCGGGGTGTCCCTTCCGGACGGTGAGCTGCGCAGGATCGCCGCCGTCTGCGCGGCTTTCGAGGTCGACGGCATGCGCGCGGACCTCGTCGTCGCCCGTGCCGCCACGGCCCACGCCGCCTGGCGGGGAGCCGGGAGCGTCGAGGAACTGGACGTCGAGGCCGCGGTCCGGCTCGCCCTGCCGCACCGGCGCCGCCGCGACCCGTTCGACGAGCCCGGCATCGAGGAACAGCAGCTCGAGGACGCCATGCGCGAGGCGGCCGAGCACGCCGAGGAACCGGACCAGGGCCCTGACGACGAGGGTCCCGACGACGACGGACCCGGCGGCGGTGAGCTGCCCGAACCGCAGGACGGTCCGCGGGACAGCCCGCCGCGCAACGGCGACGCGCCCCAGGACCGCCCGGCGCCGGAACCCGCGCCCGCGTTCAAGGCGCGGGTGCTGGAGGTGCCCGGCGTCGGCGAAGGCGCGCCCGGCAAGCGTTCCCGGGCCCGCGCCCGCACCGGCCGGGTCGTCCGTTCGTCCACAGTGGACGGCAGTGGTCTGCACCTGGTCGACACCCTCGCGAACGCCGCACCGCACCAGGCCGCGCGCGGCCGCAGCGGTCCCGGACTGCTGCTCACCGCGGCCGACCTGCGCAAGGCGGTCCGCGAGGGCAAGGAGTCGAACCTCGTCCTGTTCGTCGTCGACGCCTCCGGCTCGATGGCGGCGCAGAAGCGGATGTCGGCGGTCAGCGGCGCGGTGATCTCGTTGCTGCGCGACGCCTACCAGCGCCGCGACAAGGTCGGCGTGGTCACGTTCCGCGGCAGCCAGGCCGAGGTCTCGCTGCCCCCGACCACCTCCGTCGACGCCGCGGCCACGCGCTTGAAGAAGATGCGCACGGGCGGCCGGACCCCGCTCGCGGACGGCCTGCTCAAGGCCCACCGGGTGCTGGAGGTCGAACGGCTCCGCGACCCGCGCAAACGGCCTTTGGTGGTGCTGCTGACCGACGGCCGCGCCACGTCGTCCGGCCTCGGCGGCGACCCGACCGGGGACGCGCTCAAGGCCGCCGGCCTGCTCGACCAGACCGCCGTCGTGGTCGTCGACTGCGAACAGGGCCACGTCCGCCTCGGCCTCGCGCAGAAGGTCGCCGACGCGCTGCGGGGCACCTGCGTCCGTCTCGACCAGCTCAGCGCCGACCACCTCGCCGGCGTCGTCCGGGCAGCGTGAGGAGAACCCGATGCCACAAGGACAACCGGTCGAGGTCCCGAAGGACGGCCTGACCACCCGGCAGCGCCGCAACCGGCCGTTGCTGATGCTGCACACCGGGGAGATGAAGGGGAAGTCGACGTCGGCGTTCGGCCTGGCGCTGCGCGGCTGGAACCAGGGCTGGGACATCGGCGTGTTCCAGTTCGTGAAGTCCGCCAAGTGGAAGGTCGGCGAGGAGTCCGCGTTCAAGGCGCTCGGCCGGCTGCACGACGAGACCGGCGAGGGCGGCGCCGTCGAGTGGCACAAGATGGGCGAGGGCTGGTCCTGGACCCGCAAGCAGGGCACCGAGGACGACCACGCCGACGCCGCGCGCGAGGGCTGGGCGGAGATCGCGCGGCGGATCCGCTCCGAACGCCACGGCCTCTACGTGCTCGACGAGTTCACCTACCCGCTGCACTGGGGCTGGATCGACGTGGACGAGGTCGTGGACGTCCTGGCGAACCGGCCCGGCCACCAGCACGTCGTGATCACCGGCCGGTACGCGCCGCAGCGGCTCGCCGACGCCGCCGACCTGGTGGTGGAGATGACCAAGGTCAAGCACCCGATGGACGCCGGGCAGAAGGGCCAGCGGGGGATCGAGTGGTGAGCAGGTGGTGAACCGTCTCGTCATCGCGGCCCCCGCCTCGGGCAGCGGCAAGACCACCGTCGCGACGGGCCTGATGGCGGCGCTGCGCGCGGCCGGGTCGCGGGTCGCGCCGTTCAAGGTCGGCCCCGACTACATCGACCCCGGCTACCACTCGCTCGCCACCGGGCGGCCCGGCCGCAACCTCGACCCGGTCATGGTCGGCGAGCAGCGCGTTCCCGGCCTCTTCGCGCACGGCGCCAAGGGCTGCGACATCGCCGTGGTCGAGGGCGTCATGGGCCTGTTCGACGGCCGCGTCGACACCGCGGGCATCGGCTCGACCGCGCACGTCGCCAAGCTGATCAACGCGCCCGTGCTGTTCGTCGTGGACGCGCGCGGGCAGAGCCGGTCGCTCGCGGCGCTGCTGCACGGGTTCCGCGGCTACGACCCCACGGTCCGGCTCGGCGGCGTGATCCTCAACCAGGTCGGGTCCGAGCGGCACGAGCAGGTGCTGCGGTCGGCGTGCGACGAGGTCGGCCTCGACGTGCTCGGCGTGCTGCCGCGCGATCCGCAGTTCTCCCTGCCGTCACGGCACCTGGGCCTCGTCACGGCGGCGGAGCACGGTCCGGAGGCCGTGGCCGCGGTCGACGCGATCGCCGCCGCGGTGGCCAAGCACGTCGACCTCGACGCGGTGCGCGGCCTCGCCAGGTCGGTGCCGTCGATGGCCGTCGCGCCGTGGCAGCCGCAGGTCGAGCGCGTCGAGGGCGAGCCCCTGGTCGCGGTGGCCGGGGGAGCGGCCTTCACGTTCGGCTACGCGGAACACGTCGAGGTGCTGAGGGCGGCGGGCGCGGCCGTGGCGGTCGTCGACCCGCTCAACGACGAGGACCTCCCGGACGGCACCGCCGGTCTGGTGCTGCCGGGCGGTTTCCCCGAGCAGCACGCGGAAGCGTTGTCGGACAACGCGAAGTTGCGCGACGCCATCGCCCGGTTCGCTCGATCGGGTGCGCCGGTCCACGCTGAGTGCGGTGGGTTGCTGTACCTCGCGAAGTCGCTCGACGGCCACCCGATGTGCGGCGTGTTCGACGCCGAGGGGTTCATGACGCCGAAGCTGACGCTGGGCTACCGCGACGCCGTGGCGTCCGCGAGCTCGCCGCTGCACCCGGCCGGCAGCCGCGTGACCGGCCACGAGTTCCACCGCACCCAGCTGTCCACACCGCACTCGACGCCCCCCGCGTGGCACTGGCGCGGCGTCGACTCGCGGCCCGTCGCCGAGGGGTTCGTGGCGGGCGGCGTGCACGCGTCGTACCTGCACACGCACCCGGCCGGCGACCCGGAGGCGGTGGCCCGTTTCGTGCGGGCCTGCCACCCGTTCGTGGCCGGATCGGCAGGCGGTACGGTCACCGTCTAAGCCTCCCCTCCCCAACCCCCTGTGGAGCTGTCGTGACGACGACCGGTCGGGTCTCCTTCGTCGGCGCCGGTCCCGGTGCCGCCGACCTCATCACCCTCCGCGGCGCCCGCCGCCTCGCGGAAGCCGACGTCGTCATCTGGGCTCCCAGCGCGGTCGACGTCGAGTGCGTCCGCGAGCACGCCCGCGCCGAGGCCGAGCTGGTCGACTTCTCGCGCGTGACGCCCGAGGAGATCACCGACCTGTACCGCCGCGCCGCCGCGTCCCGCCAGACGGTCGTGCGCCTGCACGCGGGCGACGCCGCGACCGGCGGTGGCGTGCAGGAGCAGCACGACCTGTGCGTCCGCCTCGGCCTGGACGTCGAGGTCGTGCCCGGGGTGTCGGTCGTGGCCGCCGCCGCCGCGAAGATCGGCCGCGAGATCACGTCGACCGAGGCGTCCTCCGCCGTGCTGATCTCGCCGGAGAGCAGCGAGAAGGTCCGCGAGTTCGCCGCGCTGCAGACCACGATGGCCGCCACGGTCTCGGGCGCGCGCACCGGGCAGTTCGTGGAGCAGCTGCTGGAGGGCGGCTACTCCGCCGAGACCCCGGTCGTGGTGGCGTACAAGGTGAGCCAGGCCGACGAGGTGGTCGTGCACACGACGGTCGGCGAGCTGGAGTCGGTGGTGAAGAAGCACAAGCTGTACCGCCCGACGCTGTTCCTCGTCGGCACCGCGGTGAAGGCGCCGACCCGCCGCGTCTCCCCCTCGGCCACCACCTCCGTCGACGAACCGCTCCGCGCCGCCCGCCCGAGCCGCTGGTCGCGCCGGGCCGCCTCGCGCATCGCGACGCGCACCGACGAGCCGATCCCGGCCCCGGCGCCCGCTCCCGTCGTTCCCCCCGGTGCCGCCGCCGAGCCGAACCCGGCGTGGACGGCGGTCGAAGAGATACAGCAGTCGGTGCGCAGGCCCGCCGATGAGCCCGCTCCCAAGCCGAAGCTGACCGTGGTCGCCGCCGAGATCCCGAAGCCGCCGACGGTGCGCGCCTCGACGTCGGTCCAGAAGAAGAAGCCGACCTCGCGCAAGCCCCACAAGCGGACCGCCGGCAACTGATGTCCGTCGAAGCCCTGCGGGAGGCGGCCGGTCGCCCGGTCGAGGTCGTCGACGCCGCGGACGGCCTGCGCCCGGCGCTGAACGTGTGCCGCGCCCGGTCCGCCGTGGTCGTGCGGCTGGCCGAGGGCATCGGTCCCGCCGAGATCGGGTCGGGTGTCGCGGGCTGGCGCCGCACGCTGGTCGTGTCGGACGGCGGCGAGCTGACCACTGTGGACCCGCGTGACGCGGTGACCCGCCGCTGGAGCGCGCCCGACGCGGTGCTGTGCCTGGCGGACACCGAGTTCGTGCGGTCGAACGACGGCTGGGCGCTGCCGGACGACTCGTTCGGCAGCCGCACGCACGTGCTCGGCGCCGAGGTCCGCGCGTTCGTGCTGGCCCGCCTCGCCCCGCGCCCCGGCGTGCTGGTGTGGGACGTGCTGGCCGCGTCCGGCGCGGTCGGCGTGGAGTGCGCCCGGCTGGGAGCCGCCGTGATCGCGGTCGAGCCCGACCCCGTGCAGTGCGTGCGGATCATCGCGAACGCCTCGGCGCACGGCGTCGACGTCCGCGTGGAGGAGTCCGAGCTGGACACGTCGGCGTTGCCGCGCCCGGACGCGGTGTTCGTCGGCCGTGGCGACCTCGCGGCCGTGAAGGCGAGTGCGGCGGTGTCGGCTCGGCGCGTGGTCGTCGCGACGGAGAGCGTGGACGAGATCGTGCCGGCGCGGGACGCGCTGCAGGCCGCCGGGTACGAGGTGGAGGGCGTGCACTGGACCGCCTCGCGCCTGCTCGACTCGGGGTTCGCGCCGGCGGTTCCGGTGACGGTGCTGTGGGGTACCAAGAAGTGAGTGCCGCGTGCCGCGCGGCCGTCGAACCGCGGGGAGCGCGAGCGTGATCGGTGTGTTCGCGGGACCGGCCCAGCGCGGTGACGCCGCCGACCTCGCCGGTCTCCTCGGTTCCGACGCCGTCGTGCCCGACGGTCCGGTCAAGCCCGCCGCCTTCACGCTCTGGTCCCGCCTCGGCGCGGCCGTGTTCTTCCTCGACGCGGGCTCCGCCGTCCGCCTGATCGCGCCTCTGTTGCGGGGCAAGGACTCCGACCCCGCCGTGGTGTGCGTCGACAAGCACTTCGTCGTCGCACTGGCGGGGGACGCGGACGACCTGACCCGGCACGTCGCGGACGTGCTGAACCTCGCTCCCGTCGTGACCGGCGGCCCGCTGATCGACTCGGTGCTGGACGAGCTGGTGGAACAGCTCGACGCCACCGCGGACGGCGACGTCGCGGCGTGCGTCGCGGCCATCGACGCGGGCGAGAAGGTCGTGCTGCGCAACCCGTTGAACTTCCCGCTGCCCGCGCTGCCGCCCAACGTCGTGCCGGGCGGCGAGGACGCGACGTGGGTGATCGTCGTCGACGACCGGGCCGCCGCCGCGAAGGACAACGTGCTGCGGATCGTGCCGCGCACGCTCGTCGTGGGCGTGGGGTCGACGCGCGGTGCGTCCGCCACGAGCGTGGGCGCGGCCCTGTCGGAACTGGACGCCCAGGGCGGCCTGGACCTGCGCGCCATCAAGGCGTTCGCGACGGCGGACGCCAAGGCGGACGAGCCCGGCATCGTGGACGCGGTGGAGGACTGGGGTTTCTGGCACGGCGACACGGCCGAGCTGCTGACGTTCCCGACCGAGGAGCTCGCCGAGATCGGCGTGCCGAACCCGAGCTCGGTGGTGCGCAACTCGATGGGCACGGCGAGCGTCGCGGAGGCGGCGGCGTTGCGCGGCGCGCGCCAGGTCGGGCTGGGCGCGCCGGTCGAGCTCGCGGCCGAGAAGTTCAAGCGGGACAACGTGACCGTGGCCGCGGCGCGGGTGCTGCCGCGCGGCCGGCTCGCCCTGGTCGGCCTCGGTCCGGGACCGGCGGAGCAGCGCACGCCGCGCGCGGAGTCGGAGATCCGGCGGGCCGCGTTCGTGGTCGGGAGCCCGGAGGCGGTCGAGTCCGTCGCGTCGATCCTGCGGTCCGGCACGGAGATCCGCCACGAGGGCGCGCACGAATTGGCCGAACGTGGCGCGGCGGTCGCATTCGTCGCTTTCGGAACCGGACCAACGCTGGACATTCCGGTCGAAGCCGACGTAATTGTTGTTCCCGGAGTCTGGGAACGCTGATGGTTTTCCTTCTTTCGTAGGGTTTCCGGCGAAGTTTTGCCGATTAGCGTCGCCATGCACACGGCCCACCCTGCTCGGGCCCGAAGCACTGGAGACCGACATGAGAGCCCGTCGTCTCGTCGCCGTCGCCTGCACCGCGGGCGTCGCACTGTCCCTGCTGACCGCCACCGCCCAGGCCGCCGCGCCGAAGGAGGGCCTGCGCCTGCTGGCCGTCCGCGACTCCCTGACCGCGAAGCACACCTGGTACGAGCAGACCTACGACGGCAAGGCGGTGCTCGGCGCGTACTACGTCGAGCACGTCGACAAGGCGACCGGCGAGAAGACCGTGGACGACGGCCGGCTCGCGGTCGGGGCGGTCGACGTGACGCCCGCCGTCAGCGCGGAGACCGCCAAGTCCAAGACCGCCGGTGTGCCCGAGGGCGCGGACCTCAAGGTGCTGCCGGGCACGGGCCTCGTCTACGAGGTGATCTCCGACAATGGCAAGGGATCCGAGCGCACGCTGGTGCACGCGGAGTCCGGCGCGGTCGTGCGGTCCGAGAGCCTGGTCAAGCACGCGAACGGCACCGGCAAGGTGTTCAGCCCGAACCCCGTGGTGTCGCAGCAGAACCAGAACCTCAAGGACGCCAACGACGCCGACTCGGCCGTGCCCGCCGCCGCGTACAAGACCGTCACGCTGTCCGACCTGGACGGTTCCGGCTACCTCAAGGGCAAGTACGCCACGGTCACCGGTGCCAAGGGCAAGCTCGCCTACAACAAGAGCAACAAGTTCGAGTACACCCGCGCCAACGACTACTTCGAGCAAGTCAACGCCTACTGGGGCGTCACGGAGGCGCAGAAGTACATCCAGAGCATCGGTTTCACGAACGTCAACAACGAGCCGCAGAAGATCACCACGCTCGGCCTGACCGACGACAACTCGTTCTACGACCCGTCGAAGGACCAGATCACCTTCGGCACCGGCGGCGTGGACGACGCCGAGGACCTCGAGGTCGTCTGGCACGAGCTCGGCCACGCGATCCAGGACGCGCAGGTGCCCGGTTTCGGATCCAGCACCGAGGCGGGCTCCATCGGTGAGGGCTTCGGCGACTGGTGGGCGCTCATCCTGTCCTCGCGCGACTCGCAGGACACGGCGCTGACCCCGCTGGCGTGCATCATGGACTGGGACGCCACGGCCTACACGACCGAGACGCCGCACTGCCTGCGCCGCACGGACACCGAGCTGAAGTACGCCGACCGCAACGGCGAGGTGCACCACGACGGCCAGATCTGGTCGCGGGCGCTGTTCGACGTCTACCAGAAGTTCGGCCGCGACAAGTCCGCGAAGATCGTGCTGGAGTCGCAGTTCTCCTACGCGCCGTCGACGTCGTTCTCCGCCGCGTCGAAGGCCGTCGTGGCCGCGGCGAAGAAGCTCTACGGCGACACCGACGCCGCCACCGTCCAGGCCGCGTTCACGGCTCGCGGCATCGCCTGAGTCAACCGTCAAGTCGGACATCTCCGACTAATGGCGGTTACGCCACCGAATCCTCGCCGGTGACGCTGTGTGGGCTAGTGCTCCACCCCCTGCACTCACAGCGTCATCGGGAAGGACTGGCAACATGGCGAAAACCCTGCATCGCCTGATCGTGTCCGTCGTGGTGTCCGCGCTCGCGAGCATCTTCTTCACCGCACCGGCGGCCAACGCCGAGGACGTCTCGCCGATGATCGTCGGTGGCACGCGGGCGAGCACCTCGACGTACCCGTGGGTGGTCTACCTGGCCTCCACCTCCGGCTCGCAGTTCTGCGGCGGCACCCTGGTGAAGACCAACAAGGTCGTCACCGCCGCGCACTGCGTGGCCGGCCGTTCGGCGTCCAGCACCCGCGTGGTGCACGGCCGTGACGACAAGCAGAGCACCGCGGGCACCGTCGCGTCCGTGACCAAGATCTGGGTGCACCCCAGCTACACGACCGCGACCGCCGGCTACGACGTCGCCGTGCTGACGCTCGACCGCAACATCAGCTCGGCGACCCTGCCGCTCGCCACCGCGTCGGACACCGCGCTCTACGCGGCGGGCAACTCCGCGCTCATCCTCGGCTGGGGCACCACGTCCTCCGGCGGTTCGGCCTCGCGCTACCTGCTCAAGGCCAACGTTCCGCTGACGTCCGACTCCACCTGCAAGACGGCGTACCCGCAGTACAGCAACAGCTCGATGGTCTGCGCGGGCTTCCCGCAGGGCGGCACCGACACCTGCCAGGGCGACTCCGGTGGCCCGCTGGTCTACGGCGGCAAGCTCATCGGTGACACGTCCTGGGGCCGCGGCTGCGCCGGCGCCGGCTACCCCGGTGTGTACGGCCGCATCGCGACCTACAACTCGGTCATCACCGCTCAGCTGTAAGCCGTCTCGGTTGCAGGGTGCGTGCCGCGGCGCGCACCCTGCACTCATGTCTGACCTAGAGGCAATGCCGGAAGACTGGTCGAGCGCGCTGGTCGTCGTCGCTCACCCCGACGACATGGAGTACGGCGGTGCGGGCGCCATCGCGCGTTGGACCGCACAAGGCAAGAAAATCGCGTACCTGCTCGCGTGCCGTGGTGAAGCCGGCATCGACTCGATGGATCCCGCGGAGTGCGGACCGTTGCGGGTGGAGGAGCAGATCGCGTCGTGTGCGGTCGTCGGCGTGACCGACGTCGAGTTCCTGGACCACCCCGACGGCCTCATCGAGTACGGGATCCCGTTGCGGCGCGACATCGCCGGAGCCATCCGACGGCACCGGCCGGAGGTCGTGATCACCGGCAACTTCCGCGAGAACTGGCCCGGCGGCGGTGGCCTGAACATGGCGGACCACATCGCCGTCGGCCGTGCCGCGGTCGACGCCGTGCGGGACGCGGGCAACCGGTGGCTGTTCCGGGACCTGGGGCTGGAGAAGTGGGACGGCGTCAAGTACGTGGCGGCGGCGTCCTCGCCGTCGGCCACCCACGCCGTGGACATCACCGACTCGTTCGACGCTTCGGTGGCATCGCTGCGCGCCCACAAGGCGTACCTCGACGCGTTGAGCGGCGACATGGCCGACCCGGAGCCGTTCCTCAGGCGGATGGCCGAGGGCGTGGGGACGCGGTTCGGGGGCGTCCTGGCGACCTCGTTCGAGCTGTTGCCGCTGTGACCATGTTCCCTTCGGCTGGACACGGCGGGTCGCGTGTGGATGCTTCTACGCATGCCCTTTGAACAGCACTACCTGGCCGGCCTCGACCTCCGGGGCCGGCGCGTCCTCGTGGTCGGCGGAGGCACGGTCGCGCAGCGCCGGCTGCCCCGGCTGATCGCGTCCGGTGCCGTCGTCGACCTCGTGTCGCCCGTCGTCACACCCGCCGTCCAGGGCATGGTCGACGCGGGGGAGCTGACGTGGCACGAGCGCCTGTTCGAGACCGGTGACGTCGAGGGCGCGTGGTACGTGGTGGCGTGCACGTCCGACGCCGAGGTGAACGCGCGTATTTCGGAGGAAGCGCTCTCGCAGCGCGTGTTCTGCGTGCGCGCGGACATCGCCGTCGAGGGCACGGCCGTCACGCCGGCCAGCGGGATGCACGACGGCATGATGATCGGCGTGCTGGCCGGCGGCGAGCACCGCCGTTCGGCCGCGGTGCGCGACGGGCTGCTGGCGGCGTTGCGCGACGGCCGCATCGCGGACCAGGCGGAACCGCCCGTGGGCGTGGCACTGGTGGGCGGCGGCCCCGGCGACCCCGAGCTCATCACCGTGCAGGGCAAGCGCTTGCTGGCGCTGGCGGACGTCGTCGTGGCGGACCGCCTGGCACCCCGCGAGCTGCTGGAGGAGCTGCCCGCGCACGTCGAGGTCGTGGACGCGGCGAAGATCCCCTACGGCCGCGCGGCGACGCAGGACTTCATCAACCAGACGCTCGTCGACCGCGCCAAGGAAGGCAAGTTCGTCGTCCGGCTCAAGGGCGGCGACCCGTACGTCTTCGGGCGCGGCTTCGAGGAGCTGCTGGCGTGCGCCGAGGCCGGCATCCCCGTGACCGTGGTTCCCGGCGTGACATCCGCGTTCGGCGTGCCGGCGTTGGCCGGTGTGCCGGTGACGCACCGAGGGGTGGCGCACGAGGTAGTCGTCGTCTCCGGCCACGTGGGCCCTGACGACCCCCGTTCGCTCGTGGACTGGTCCGCGATCGCACGCCTGCGCGGCACCGTCGTGCTGATGATGGCCGTCGAACGGGCCGGTGCGTTCGCCACGGCGTTGATGGAAGGCCGCCCCGGCTCGACCCCCGTCGCCGTCGTCCAGGAGGGCAGCACGTCCGCCCAGCGCGTGCTGCGGTCCACTTTGGACTCACTGGCCGCCGACATGGCCGAGCACGCGATCCGCCCGCCGGCGATCATCGTGGTCGGTCCGGTCGCGGACCTCGAGCACTCAACGACCCAAGGCTGAGCAACCCGACCGCGGTGCGTAGCGCGACAGCCGCGTACCACGGCGCCGACAGCCCGAAGCGGTCGGCGACCAGTCCGCCCAGCAGCGCGCCGACCGGCTGAACACCCCAGGTGAGCAGGGTCTGCGCGCTGCTGACGCGGCCGAGCAGTTCCGGTGGTACGACGCGCTGCCGCAGGCTCGCGGTCGCCACGCCCCACACCGCCGTGCAGAACGAGCTCACCACCGCGAACGGCGCGACCGTCGCGAGGTCGTGGGCGAGCATGGCGATTCCCAGCCACATCAACGGAATCAGCACCACGGTCACGACGACCGCGTGCTGAAACCGGGCCAGGACCCGTTCGGCCGACAACGCCCCCGCGACCCCGCCGCACGCGAGCGTCGCGAGCAACGCCCCGAAGCCGGCGTTCGTCAGCCCGAGCCTCTGCCGGGCGAACAGCACCAGCGTCGCCATCGTCATCGCGATGCACAGGTTCGTCGTGGCCGAGACCGCGGTGACGGTGCGCAACGTCCTGTGCGCCAGCAGCCACCGCAGGCCCTCGCCGATGTTCGGCCTGGGCAGCGGCTCCCGGCGCGGAGTGCGCATCCGCGCGACCAACACCGCCGCGACGGCGAATGTCAGCGCGTTCGCCCAGAACGGCGCGGGCACCGCGATCGCGAACAGCAGTCCGCCCAATGGCGGGCCCGCGAACTGCAACGCCACGGCCTGCGACGCGAACAGCCTGCCGTTCGCCCGTTCCAACAGATGGCGCTCCACCGTGGCCGTGATGAGCGGCTGACCCACGGCCCGTGGCACGGTCTCGGCAGCGCCGATCAGGAACGCCATGCCGTACAGGAACACGATGTGCGCGCTGTGGAACACCGCGAGCACCGACATGAGCACGCACTGGACCCACAGTGCCGTCAGGAGCAGGCGCCTGCCGTCGTGGCGGTCCGCGGCCGCTCCGGCCGGGAGCGAGACCAGCAGCCAGGGGAGCGAGCCGAAGAAGCCGGCGCCGGCGATGAGCTTCGGGTCCTGGGTGAGGGTGGTGACGAGCAGCGGCAGCGCTGCCAGGAAGATCCCGTCGCCGAGAGCCGAGACGGAGCTGCCGCTCCACAGCAGGTACCAGTTGCGCCCCATGCGGCACCCTACGCGTTCAGCGGTTCTCCGGCCTTGCCCTACGCTTTCGAACCGTGCTGGTGCTGCTTCCCCCGTCGGAGACCAAGGCGACCGGCGGCGAGGGCGCGCCGCTCGACCTCGACGCGCTGTCGTTCCCCGAGCTGAACCCCGTGCGCGACAAGCTCGTGTCCGCGCTGGCCGACCTCGCCGCCGACGTCCCGGCGAGCCTCAAGGCGCTCGACATCTCCGAGCGCCAGGTCGACGAGGTGCACCGCAACGCGGCACTGCGCACGTCCGGCACGACGCCCGCGCTCCTGCGCTACACCGGCGTGCTCTACGACAACCTCGACTTCCCGTCGCTGAGGAAGGTCGAGAAGGAACGCGCCTACCAGCGGCTCGCCGTCGCGTCGGCGCTGTTCGGGGCGGTGCGCGGCGGGGACCCGGTGCCCGCGTACCGGTTGTCCGGCGGCAGCGCGCTCCCGTCGCACGGCAGCCTGCGGACGGTGTGGAAGCCGGCGCTGGAACCGGTGCTGCGGGAGGCCGACGAGTTCGTCGTCGACCTGCGGTCGGGCGCCTACTCGAGCCTCGCGCGGATCCCGCACGCCGTCGTGGTGCGGGTGGTCACCGCCGAGGGCAAGGTCGTCAGCCACTTCAACAAGGCGCACAAGGGGCTGCTGGCCCGCGCCGTCACGACCGCGAGCGCCGAGCCGGGCGACCTGAAAGGCCTGGTCAGGCTCGCGAAGAAGGCCGGGCTGACGATGGTCGTGACCGGCGAGAGGTCCGCGGACCTGATCACGGGTTAATTCGGTTGCGGCCGGTGGGGGTCGCAGGGCAGTCTTCTGCCTCGAAGCGTCGAGGCTGGATCGAGGAGGTGCGTGATGTCAGAGCCTGTCTTTGGACGTGGCACCGCACGCGCGACCCGTCCAGCCGCCCTTCGCGCCTGATCAGCACCGTTTGATCGCAGAGCGCCGGCAGGGCGGTCACCCTTCATTCCTCTTGGGAGACCCCACCGTGCGCGAGCACGATCTTTTCGAGCGCTACGAATCCACTTTCGACGACGCCGACACCATGCGGCGCAAGGGAAAGCGCGCCAAGCGCACCGACGACGCGGAACCCACGCGCCGCGGCCGCATGACCGAAGAAGAAAAACTGCGGATCGCGCGGCTGCGCGAGGACCAGCTCCACACCGCGGACACCCCGGAGGACGGCGACCGCTGGTCCACCTGGGGCGACGCGGAGCAGGGCCCGAAGCCGCACCCGAGCTGGCTCGTCACCGAGCTGGCCGCGGTGGACCGCGAGCTGGGCATCGTGAAGACCGGCAAGGAGGCGGACGTCTTCCTGCTGGAACGCGCGATGGGCGAGAGGGCGTGCCTGCTCGCCGCCAAGCGCTACCGCAGCAACGACCACCGGATGTTCCACCGCGACGCGGGATATCTGGAGGGCCGCCGGATGAAGAAGTCCCGTGAGACGCGGGCCATCGCGAACCGCACCGCGTTCGGGCGCAACCTGATCGCGGAGCAGTGGGCGGTCGCGGAGTTCTCCGCGCTCGCCCGGCTGTGGCAGATCGGCGCGCCCGTGCCGTACCCGGTGCAGCGCAGCGGCACCGAGCTGCTGCTGGAGTTCATCGGGGACGACGAGGGCACCGCGGCACCGCGGCTCGCGCAGACCCGTCCCGACGAGGACGAGCTGCTCGACCTGTGGCGTCAGCTGGTCGAGACGCTGACGACGCTCGCCGGCGCCGGTCTCACGCATGGCGACCTGTCCGCGTACAACCTGATGGTCCACGACGGCAGGCTGGTCGTGATCGACCTGCCGCAGGTGGTCGACCTCGTCGCGAACCCGCGCGGCGCGGAGTTCCTCGACCGCGACGTCCGCAACATCAGCGGCTGGTTCGCCTCGCGCGGCCTCCCGCCGGAGCTCGCGGACCCGTCCTCGCTGGTCACGACGTTGCTGGACGTGGCGGGGATGTCCTGACGCACGAGTGCGCCCGGCAGTGTCCAACAACACGGCCGGGCGCGCAACGCGTTGGCGGAGATCAGCTAGAATGAAGAAGCACCGATGAAGGCTTGACCGCCGTTGACCGGTGCGTCCACTACTCATCACGGCGTGACCACCACGCCGGGCCCGTCCTTGTGAACTGGCACCGCGGCACTCGCGGGGCAGCCTTGAGACGTGCCATGTCTCGGAGGTTTGTTTTGCCATCAATGTCCGAAGGTCGTTCCGAGCGCTCCACCAGCCGCAGGTCACCGCGGCGCCGCTCGGGTCGCCAGGGCAACTCCTCGCGTCCGCAAGCGCGGGTCGAGGAACCGATCGTCGCCGAGCACTTCGAGAGCACGCTGCCGGAAGGCCCGCTGCCCTCGTTCGCCGAGCTCGGCCTCTCCGACGCGCTGATCCGTTCGCTCGCCGCCAACGAGATCACCGAGCCGTTCCCCATCCAGGCGGCGACCCTGCCCGACTCCATGTCGGGCCGTGACATCCTCGGCCGCGGCCAGACCGGCTCCGGCAAGACGCTGGCGTTCGGCCTCGCGATGCTGACCCGCCTCGCGGGCGGCCGCTCGCAGCCGCACAAGCCGCGCGGCCTGATCCTCGTCCCGACCCGCGAGCTCGCGATGCAGGTCGAGACGGCCCTCATGCCGCACGCCCGCTCGCTGGGCCTGTGGTGCCGCGTCGTCGTGGGCGGCACGTCGTTCCCGCGCCAGATCGACCACCTGCGCCGCGGCGTCGACCTGCTGATCGCCACGCCGGGCCGGCTGTCCGACCACGTCCGCCAGGGGACCTGCGACCTGTCCGAGGTCGAGATCACCGCGCTGGACGAGGCCGACCAGATGGCGGACATGGGCTTCATGCCCCAGGTCCGCGCGATCCTCGACCTGACCCCGCAGGACGGCCAGCGCCTGCTGTTCAGCGCCACGCTCGACGGCGACGTGGACAAGCTGGTCCGCCAGTACCTGCACGACCCGGTGACGCACTCGGTGGCCCCGCCCACCGCGAGCGTCACGACCATGGAGCACCACCTGCTGTTCGTGTCCGCCGAGGACAAGCAGAACGTGGTGACCGAGGTGGCCGCGCGCGAGGGCCGCACGATCATGTTCGTGCGCACCAAGCACCACGTCGACCGCCTGGCCAAGAAGCTGCGCTCGGTCGGCGTCCACGCCGGCGCCCTGCACGGCGGCAAGGCCCAGAGCGCCCGCACGCGGGTGCTCGGCGAGTTCCGCGAGGGCACCACGCCCGTCCTGATCGCCACGGACGTCGCCGCCCGCGGCATCCACGTCGACGACGTGTCCCTGGTCGTCCACGTCGACCCGCCGGCCGACCCGAAGGACTACCTGCACCGGGCGGGCCGCACGGCGCGCGCGGGCCAGTCCGGCACGGTCGTCACGCTGGTCACGCACGACCAGCGCCGCGCGGTCCAGGGCATGGCCGCCCGCGCGGGCATCCGCCCGGAGAGCACGAAGGTGCGCCCCGGCGACGACGACCTGGTCCGCATCACCGGCGCCCGCACGCCGTCCGGCGAGCCGATCGTGGAACGCGAGAAGCCCGCCCGCCGCAGCGGCGGTTCCGGCCGGCGCTTCGGCGCCCCGGCCACCGGCGGCCGCGGCGAGTACCGCGGCGGCTCCGGCCGTCGCACCGAAGGCGGGGAGTTCCGCGGCGGCCCGCGCCGCACGGAGCGCTCCGAGGCCGGCCGCGGCTTCGGCCGCACGGAGCGGACCGGTCGTCCGCGCCGCGCGCCGCAGCACTGACGAGCAACACCGACAGACGGTCGAAGGCCGCCTCCCCGCACGTTGGGGGAGGCGGCCTTCGCCGTGTTCGGGATGTGCGTCGGTGGGGGAGCGTGCGGGCTGCGGAGGTGAGGCGCTGAGCAGGGCGCCGCTTCGGGGTGCGGTGGCAGGCGACGCGGTGCGGGTGGGGAGGCGCCGCAGGGCGGGTTGCGAGCCGCCACGGAGTTGGATTGTGAGGCGCATGCCGTGCGCGCGAGGTGCCACGGTGTGGGGTGACCGAGGTGGGGCGCGAGGCGCGGAGGTGGGTTGCGCGGCGCCGCAGTGAGTGAAGGGCTTGCCGTGGGGGCGCGGGGCCTTGCGGTGCGGGTTGCGAGCCGCCGCGGTGTGAGTTGCAGGCCGACACGGTGTGAGTTGCGAGGCGCCGCCGAGTGGGTTGTTAGTTGCCGCGGTGTCGAATGAGAGGCGCCTGCAGCGCGGCTGCGAGCCCCTGCGGTGTGGGTTGAAAAGCGCCTGTCGTGCGGGTGCCCTGGGCCGCGGTACGGGTTGCGGGTCGCCGCGGCGTGGTGCCTGCCGTGCGGGCGCAAGGCCGTGCGGTTCGGGGTGCCGGTTGCCGCGATTGTGGGCTGCTAGGCACCTGCCTGCGGGCGCGATGCTTTGCGGCGCGGGTTGCGAGCCGCCACGGCGTGGCTGTGGGGCGTCTGTCGTGCGCGTGCGAGGAGCCACGGCGGGCTTTGGCAGGCGTTGCGCGGTGCGCGTCGGTGTCTGCCGTGCCCCTTGCCGCGTGGCCGCCGACCACCTCACCCGGAGGCGAGGCTGTCGGCGAACCTGGCCGGGCGCTCCCGGCTCGTCGGTCAGGGTGCCT
>NZ_DASVFL010000108.1:0-32942 GCF_036380075.1 Lentzea sp.
CTGGCGTGGCGCGACGGCGAGCAGTCGGAAGCCGTGCGGCAGTTCATCGGCGTCGCGCTGGAAGCGGCCGAACAGCGCCGGTGGCTGCGGCCGGAACGGGACGGCGGTCCGTTGTGGGTGCCGCCGGAGGACCTGCTCGACGCCACCGCTCTGACACCGTGACGCCCGCTGCCAGTGCAGAACCGGTGCGCCGCGAATGAACCGTTCCTGGACACCCCTCCCCCACCCTCGCTCACGGAGAGGTGACGGAGGTGACGGGAATGCTCTTCCGCGTACTGGGACCGCTCGAAGTGGTCCACGTGGACGGCCGCGGGGCCGACATCCCGGCCGGGGCGCCGGAACACGTCCTGACCGCGTTGTTGTTGCGCCCCAACACCTGGGTGAGCGCGGAAAGCCTCGCCGAGGCCGTGTGGCCGGACCGCACCTCCCCGTTCCCGGCCAGGGAGCTGTGGCCGTACGTGCACGACCTGTGCCGGCGCACCCCGCTGTTCGGCGAGACGTCGGCCCGGATCGAGAGCATGGGCGGCAGGTACCGGATCGGCGTCGGCGAAGGTGAGCTGGACAGCACCGTGTTCGCGCAGCTGGTCCACGACGGACGCGTGTTGCTGCCCACCGATCCGGAGACGGCGGCCCGCTGCTTCCGCGCCGCGGCCGGCCTGTGGCGGGGCACACCGTTCGCGACGCTGGACACCTACCACAGCCGGGCGGAGACGGACCGGCTGACGCGGTTGCGGTGGACGGCGCTGGACCACCTCGTGGACGCGTTGATGGCGATGGACCACACCGCCGGCTCGGTGGCGTTGCTCCAGGCGCTCACCGCGGAGGACCCGAAGCGGGAACACACGTGGCTGCGCCTGGTCGAGGTGCTGACCCGCGCCGGCCGGCCGGTCGAGGCCGCGGCGGCGTCGCGCAAGGCCGCCCGCGTGGCGCGGTGGGACGCGCGGTGACCGGCGGGGACGACTTCGAGCTCATCGGCACGGGTCCCGTGGCGGCGGTCTACGGCGGCCTTTACCTGGCACTGAAGGCATATCCGCCGGTGGACGAGGAGGTGCTCGACCGGTTCGAACGCGAACAGGCGGCGCTGGCCCCGTTGCGCGGCGAAGCGCCGATCCTGCCGGTCGACGAGGTGATGCGGCTGGGAGACAACGCGCTCGCGCTGCAGATGGAGCTGTGCTCGGCATCGCTGGCGGGACTGGTGGAGGACACCGGAGCGCTGCTCCTGCCCGACGCGCTCGCGGTCTGCCACGCGGTTGCCACGGCCGTCGCCGCGGCGCACCGCGCCGGTGTCGTCCACGGCGGACTGACGCCGGACAATGTGCTGTTCCACCCGTCCGGCGCGCCGGTGGTGGCGGACTTCGGCACGGCCCTGCGCCGCGCGTTCCCCCCGGCCGCGACCGAGTACACCGCGCCGGAGACCCGGCGTGACGGCACGATGGACGAGCGGTCCGACCTGTACGGGATCGGTGGCGTGCTGCACCTGGCCCTGACCGGTTCCCCGCCGGGCCGGGGCGAGCCGGAGGGCCCGGCCGAGCTGGTGACGTTGTCGCGGCGCCTGCTCGCCGAGGACCCGGCGGACCGCCCGTCGACCGTCGGCGTCGTGGTCCGGCAGCTCGCCGAGATGCTGGAGCCGCAGGCCGATTCCGCCGAACCCGAGCCCGAAGCCGACGGCGCCGTCGCGCCGGGGAAACGCAACCGGCTCCGCGCCCGGACGGTGGTCGTCGGGATCGCTGTCGCCGCAACGGCTCTGGTCACCGTGCCGAACCTCGTCCACGACCAGCCGGCCGTTCCGCGGTCGGCGGCGTCCACGACCACGACCACGAGCGCGTCGAGCTCGGCCACCCCGCCGGTCGCGCTCGCGCTGGCCGATCCGGTGGACGGCGGGACGCACGTCGACCTGTCCTGGCAGGGCCCGGACGGCTTCACGTTCGCCGTCGTCGTGGCGGCGGACAACCAGCAACCGCAGGTGCTCATGGTCCGCAGCCGCTCGATGCGCGTCCCGGTGGACGGTGCGGCCAGGTACTGCTTCCTCGTCCAGGCCACCGACGGGACGCGCGTGCTGGAGACCTCGCCCAAGTCGATCCGCGGGGCGACCTGCAAGACCTGACGCGGGGGTGTCATCGAATCCTCATGTTCCGCTTGCGACGGTTCGACCCGTGATGTCACGGGCGACCGGAGGTGAGACGGTGCTGTTCCGCGTGCTGGGGACGACGGAGATGCGGGTGCCGGGTGAGGACGAGCCGCGGCGGGTCGCGCGCAAGCCCGCCGCGCTGCTGGCCAGGCTGCTGGTGACCAGGGGCGAGTGGGTGGGCTGCGATCGGCTGGCCGAGGCGATCTGGCCGGACCGGGTGCCGCCGCGGTCGGCGCTGTCGAACATCAAGAGCTATGTGTGGCAAATCCGCCACGACCTGCTTCCGCCGCACGACGGCGGTCCGAGGATCGAGGCCCGTGCGGGCGCGTACCGGCTGTGCGCGGAACCCGGTGACGTGGACGTCGAGTGCTTCCGGCAGCGCACGGCGGACGGGCGGAGCGCCATGGCGCGAGGCGACGCGGAGGGCGCGGTGCGTCACCTGGAAGCCGCGGAGGCACTCTGGCGCGGCACGCCGTTCGCCGAACTGCCGGACGAGCTCGTGGCACCGGTCGTGGCGGAGCTGGAGGAACTGCGCTGGGAGGTCCGCGAGACGTTGGCCGACGCGTTGACCGCCGTGCGGCGCCACCGCGAGGCGATCGCCCTGCTGCGCGACCTGACCGCCGCGGACCCGTTGCGCGAAGGACCGTGGGCGCGGCTGGTGCTCGCCTTGGTCAGGACGGGCCGCCGGAGTGAGGCGCTGGCGACGTACGACCACGCGCGGCGCGTGCTCGTCGACGAGCTGGGGGTCGATCCCGGCCGAGCGCTCGCGGAGGCCCACCGGCACGCCCTGGAAGAGCCTGCCTCCCAGCACGTTCGCTGCGACCTGCCCAGGGACGTGCCCGACTTCACCGGCCGCACCCGCGAAGCGGCGAGGCTGACCGAACTGAGCCGGTCGGCCGCCACCACCGTGCCGGTGGTCGTCGTCGACGGGGTGCCGGGTGTCGGGAAGACCGCGCTCGCGGTACACGTCGCCCACCGGATCGCCGAGAGGTTCCCGGACAGCCAATTGTTCGTGGAGCTCGCACCCGATGGTGAGCCGCTTGGCGCGGACGTGCTGCTGGCGCGACTGTTGCGTGCCGCGGGCGTGCGCGACATCCCGGAGACCGTCGCGGAACGGGCCGCGGCCTGGCGTGCCCACCTGGCCGGCCGGCGGGTGCTGCTGGTGCTGGACGACGCGTCGAGCAGCGAGCAGGTCCGCCCGCTGCTGCCCGGCACCGCCGGCTGCATGGTCGTGATCACCGCGCGCACCCGCGTGCTGCACCTGGACGCGATCGAGCCGATGACGTTGATGCCACTGCCTCCAGCGCAGACGGCCGACCTGTTCCGTTCCGCCACAGGGGCTTCGGCCGACACCGTGCGGGAGGTGGTCCGCCACACCGGCGGTCTGCCCGCTGCCGTGCGGGAGGCCACGGCCCTCTTCCGGTCACGTCCACAGTGGACCTCAGCGCAGTTCACCGCTCACCTCGTGGAGGAAACCGCCCGCACCGCGACCACGTGCGTCCCGACGACGGGAGGGGCACCGGCGGCGGTCATGCCCCTCCCGCAACGAGAACCCGTTTACCTGAAGGGCATCGGTCCGGTCAGCAAGGACAAGAGGTCGGCGTAGTCGCCCACCCGGACGGCGTTCGTGTACTGCCCGCCGATCCCGACGCTCGCTTCGCCACCGACCGCGGGACCGGCCGAGGCGGTCCAGTTGTTGCTGCCGTCCGCGCTCACGCCGACCGAGCCTTCCGCACCGACGCCGACGACTCCGGACGCGCCCGCGACCACGCTGGGACCGTTCAGGTTCTCGATGGTCGCGGAGGACGCCTGCACGGTCGCGCTGCCGCTGAGGCCGAGACCGCTCTCGACACCGAGGGTCTCCTGGTAGCTGAAGCCGACGCCCTTGCTGTCGAAGACGACGCAGCCACCGCCCTTGGCCGAGGCCAAGAAGGTCGCGGACCCGTTGAGGCACAGCCCCCACGACTGCGGCGGCCGGTTCCGGCTCTCCGCTTCGCGGCGCAACCGGTCCTGGTGCTCCCGTTGGACGCGATCGGCTTCAGCCCGCTCCTGGGCGTTGCGCTGAGCGAGCTCCCTGCCTTCCAGATCGTCTCGCGCCTGCGCGGCCTGCCGCCGCAGCACGCTGCCGGGCGGGCCGCCCTGCTGGGAAGCCGCGTAGTCCGTGCGAGCCGCCGCCGTGCGTTCCAGCACGCCGCCGGTCCGCACGGGCTTGTCCACCCTGCTCGTCTGACGGGACAGGTCGAACTGCCGCTCGGTCTCGGCCTGCCGCTGGGCCGCCTGCTCCGCGATCCGCACCGACTGCGACGGCGCTTGGCCTGGCCGGGAGATCGGAGGCCGCGGCGTGCTCGGCACCGGCCTGAGCAACGGATCTCTCTGCCGCGCGCCCGCGGCGAGCTGCGCGTCGAGGTGCTCCTGGAAGACCCTGCCTTCCAGGCCATCGGCCTTCGCGTCGGCCTCGGCGGCCAGCCTGCGGTTCCGCTCCTGTTCGGCAGGCGACGCGGCACGCCCCCGGTCACGCACACCGGCCAGGCGGTTGGCCTCGTCCCGCGCCTTCGCAGCGTCCCGCCGCAGCCCTGTTCCCGGCGCGCCACCCTGCTGGGACGCGGCGTAGTCACGGCGAGCCGGCGCCGTGCGCTGCAACACGTCATCGGTCCGGGTGGGCTTGACCACCTGGCTCGTCTGACGCTGCAGCTGGAACTGCCGCTCCGTCTTGGCCTGCCGCTCCGCCGCCGCCTCGGCGAGCCGCAGGGACTGCGGCAGTTCTCGGGGCCGCGCCTGCCCGCTCCCCGCGGGAACACGGGCCGCCTGCTGGGCGACCTGCGGGGCCTTCTTCTGCTGTTGCGCGATCTTCTTCTCTTCAATGCCGTGCGCGGGAGAGGGTTTGGGAGCCGGCTTCGCCTGCGGCTTGGCCGGGGTCGCAGGCTTGGGAGCGGCAGCCCTCTGCTGCTGCGCGATCTTCTTTTCCTCGATACCGTGCGCGGGAGACGGTTTGGGCGCGGGCTTCGGCTGCGGAGCCGGCTTCGGCTTGGCAGGCGCCGGAGGCTTGGGAGCAGCAGCTCTTTGCCGCTGCGCGATCTTCTTCTCCTCAATGCCATGCGCCGGAGAAGGTTTGGGAGCCGGCTTCGACTGCGGAGCCGGCTTCGGTTTCGCAGGCGCCGGAGGCTTCGGCGCAGCAGCCCTCTGCCTCTGCGCGATCTTCTTCTCCTCGATACCGTGCGCGGGAGAGGGCTTCGGAGCCGGCTTCGGCACCGCCCGCGGCTTGGCAGGCGCCGCAGGCGCCGCAGGTGCCGCAGGTTTCGGAACGGCCGCCTTCTGCCTCTGCGCGATCTTCTTCTCCTCGATGCCGTGCATCGGAGAAGGAGCGGGTTTGGGCGGAGGTGGCGGCGCCGCCTCCGCCTGGTTGGATCCGGCGAGGGTGAACAGCGCTGTCAGCGCCCCTCCCGACAGGGAGTACAAGACCGTTCTGGCGGTTCTGTTCATACCGGCAGGGTCAGACTCCTTGGTACAGCAGCGATACATCGACTCCGACCACCACCCGGCAGCCGCGGTTCAGGACCGGTTCATTTTCGCCGCCCTCCGGTCCACTCGTGCCGCACCGGCCGGTGCGACCGTCCACGCCCAGACGTCAACGGAGGCGGGGAGCATGGAAGAACAGAGCAACGGCGGCAACCTGAAGCGGGCCGCGCTGTACGGCGTCGCAGGCCTGATGACGGCAGCATTGGGAGCGACCGCAGCCGGCGCGCTCTCGGCGGACGAGAAGAAGCCGGAACAGAAACCGGTGGCCCAGTCGGTGCCACCGGTATCCGTCCCCAAGCCGGCGGAGCCCGCACTGGCACCACCCCCGGCGCCGAAGCCGGTCACGGTTCCGCGGGCGGAGGTCGTCACGCCGGTGGCCCAGCCCGCACCGCTCCAGGTGGTGCAACCGGTGGCACAGCAGCCTGCAGTGCAGCCGCAGGTCGTGCACAAGCCGGTTACACCGAAGCCGTTGGTGCACAAACCGTTGACGCGGAAGCAACCTGCTGCAGAGCCGGTGAGAACGCAGATCGTCCTGCAGGTGGCGCCCGCACAGCCGATCAAGAAGACCTCACCGACCGCGGAGGCGCTGAAGAAGGCGAAGTCCGAGGCGACGGAAGCGAAGAAGAAGGTCACGCAGGCCGAACAGAAGCTGGCCGAAGCGAAGAAGGACTACTCGGAGAAGAAGGCCGAGATCCAGAAGCTCCAGAAGCAGCAGAACCAGGAACGCAAGGCGCACAAACCCAAGCCGCCGGTCCAGCCCGTGCTGACGGTGAAGACCTCGCCGGACATGGAGAAGCGGCTGCAGGCGCACGCCGGCAAGCACAAGCCCGCAAAGAAGAAGGCCTCCCTCACCGTGCCCAAGCACAAGGGGTGAGGGGCGTGCCGACCAAGCGCCTGCCGTTCGACGAGTACGGAACCTCCGCGGTCGAGGACGACCTCACCGACGGCACCGAACCGACCTACGACTCCTACTACGTGGTCCTGCCGGAAGGCGGCTGGCAGTCCGAAGTGGACTCACCGCCACCCCATGACGATCCGCCGCAATCCGGGCCAGCGAGCAGCAGGGCCGGTGATGTGGTCGGAATCGTCACGGCCTTGGTGGCGGGAGCCATCCCGGCCGTCGTCGTCGACCAGGTGCCCGTCGCCCTGGCGAGTGGTCTTGCAGCCGGGGTGGTCGGTGGGTTGCTGGGCCGTTCCGCAGGAGTGGCTCTGCGTCGACGCAGGCAGGAGACCGACCGTGGATGCACCCCCAGCCGCTACTGAACCTCCGGACTCCGAGCGGAGAGGATGCGCGCGGCGTCCTCGCGAACGGTTGCCCAGTCCGTATCGGGTACGCGCCGCAAGGTAGCGGCCAGGGACCCTGAACGATACCGGTGTTCGCGGCGGAGTTGCTCGAGGTCGACTCGGATGTCCGCGGCCAGCCCGCCGGCCTCGATCTCGGCGATGCGCCGGTCCATCGCGGCAATCAGCTCTCGGTCGAACTCCTCCACGGCGCGGAGGAACATGTCGGTGGCGACCGTTGCCCGTCCCTGCCTCGGCTCGGTGCAGTCAAGTCCGTTCCCGGCGCGGTGCCGCCAGTCGACGGTGATCGTGTCCTGGTCGGTGACCGATCGCCACCACAGGATGTACGGGGAGCCGACGAGGTAGCTGGTGTTCATCAAGTGGCCGCTGTACCAGTGGAAAGCCGTTTCCGAGTCCTCGGAGGCTGCCCCGTACCACGCGTCCTGATCGCTGGTCATGAGGTGCACGAGATCCGCGGGCACCGGTTCCAGCAGAGCCGGCAAGACTTCCTGGATGTCTTCCCACAGGCGGACGACGTAGTAGTCGACCGGTGAGGGCTGTTCCGCATCGGCGTTCTCAGGGTGGTGGAACAGCCTGTGCCCGTCCACTTCGATCCAGTACCGGCCGTCAGTCAAAGCGAACCAGTGCAAGGTGCGGTCACCCCAGGGCTCTACATCGGCCAGTGGGGTGAGATGGAATCGAAAACGGATCACGTGCGCAGTGTGCTCACGGTCCTGGACGGCTGTCGAGCAACTTCGCCTTCGATGTTCACTGCTGGAGCACGTCGACGCCGGTGACCGTTCCGACGACTCGCGGAACCGGTTGACCTCAGCCGGCCGTGCAAGTGCGTTCATAGGACGTGGACGGCAGATAGCGCTGCCACTCGTCGGGCGAGAGATCGCGGGCCGCCGCGGTGCAAACGTGCCGGGTCGCGTCCTCCGGGGTGACGTCCCAGAGGATCAGGGCCTGGTCCGCTCCCGCGGTGGCGAGCGTCTTCCCGTCGGGGCTGAACGCGACGGCCTGGACGCGCTGGGTGTGGCCGGTGAGCCGGGCCGAGGGGGTTCGACGGCGGACGTCCCAGAGCGTGACGGTGCCCTCGCCGCTGGTGTAGGCGAGGGTGGCGCCGTCAGGGCTGAACGCGATGCCCGCGAAGTCGGCGTCGGTGTGGTCGTTCATGGTGGCGAGCGGAGCGTGGGTGGCGACGTCCCACAGGAGGACCTTCTGGTCATGACCGGCAGTGGCCAGCACACGCCCGTCCGGGCTGAATCTCACGCACCTGATCCAACCCGTGTGGCCGGTGAAGGTGGCCAGCACCTCTCCCGTGGCGAGGTCCCACAGCTTGAGGCTGAAGTCGTGGCTCCCGGTGGCGAGCAGCCGTCCGTCCGGGCTGAACGCGAGCCCGTTGACGACGTTGCGGTGGTGGGCGAGCGTTCTGAGCTGTGCGCCGGACGCGGTGTCCCAGATGATCACGGTCCGGTCGACGCTCGCGGTGGCGACCCGGCTGCCGTCAGGGCTGAAGACGACGTCGAGCACCTGTCCGGTGTGGCCGGTCAACCGGGTGGGGGTGCCGGTGGTGAGGTTCCACAGCGTGAGCGTGTTGCCGGACGCGCCGGCCGGGCAGCAGGGGAACGGCTGGGTGGCCGCCGCCAGCGTCCGGCCGTCCGGGCTGAAGGCGATGGCGTTGGTGAACATCTCGCTGTCGTTCAGGACCGCGCGGATGCTGCGGTCGGCGGTGTTCCACACGGTCGTCCGGTTGCCCGTGGCCGTGGCGAAGGTCGCCCCGTCGGGGGCGAACGCCACCGCGTTGACCGCCTTGGGGTGTTCCGCGGCGGCGGGCCGGTCGGGATTCCAGAGGTGGATGGCGCCTTCCTCGCCGCCGGCCGCGAGCACCGACCCGCTCCGGTTGAACGCGAGCGTGTAGACAGCGGTCCTCGGGCCGTCCAGCCGTCCGCGCAGCACCTGCAGCCTGGTGTCCCACAGCAGTACCGACGTGTCGTCGCCCGCGGTGGCCAGGGTGCGGCCGTCCGGGCTGAACGCCAGTGTCAACACCGCGCCTTGACGCTGGTGGCTGAAGACGGCGAGCCGCGTGCCGGTGCGCGCGTCCCAGAGGGTCGCGGTGGTGTCGCCGGCCCCGGTGGCCACGGTCGTGCCGTCCGGGCTGAACGCGACGGCGTAGGCGCCGTCGCGGTGGCCGGTCAGGGTGGCGGTGGGAACGAGCCGGGTGACGTCCCACAGGACGACCGTCGAGTCTGCGGACGCGCTGGCGAGGCTGTGCCCGTCGGGGCTGAACTCCAGTGTCTGGACGGGTTCGGTGTGACCGGACAGCGTCGCGGTGGTGGTGTGTCCCGTCAGGTCCCACAGGATCACGTCGTTGCCCGAGGTGGCGGCCAGGACCCGCCCGTCCGGGCTGAACACGATGTCCCGCACCCGGTCCGGGAACCCGCTCCAGGTGGCCACCGGAACGCGGCGTTCGAGGTCCCAGACGGTGATCTGGGCGTCCTCGCCGCCGGTCGCGGCGGTGCGCCCGTCCGGGCTGACGGCGGCCGCCGTCAGCCACGCGTGGTGGCCGGTGAGCGTGGCCGTTCTGGTGCGCCGGGCCGTATCCCACAGGCACAGGGTCTGGTCTGATCCCGCGCTCAGCAGGGTGCCGTCCCGGCGGAACGCGAGCTGGGAGACCGGTCCGGCGTGCCCCAGGAGCTTGCCGAGGTGGCCCTGCAGCCGCGACATGCTCAGCAGGGAGCTGCGGGCCTCGGTCGTGGGTGAGGTGCGGTACGCCTGCGCGGCGAGCAGCATGGCGGTGCCGGGCTCGGCATCGGCCAGCCCGAGCGACTCGGCCGCGAGCTGGCGGGACACCGCGGTCTGCCGTTGGGCGAACGCGTCCTGGCGTTGCACGAAGGCGACCGCGCTCGAGCCGGCGGTGACCACCAGCAACAGGGCCAGGACGGCCATCAGGCGTTCACGCTGTCGTTTGCGGCGCGCGGCGGCGGCGGTCTCGGCGTCCGCCAGCGCGATCGAGGAGGCCAGGAAGGCCTGCTCCGCAGGGGTGATCACGGTGGTTCCGCCGGTGCGTTCGGCCCACTCCCTGGCGACGGCGAGCCGGGTACCCCGGTACAGCGCCCCGGGGTCACGCCCCAGGGATGTCCAGGACTGGGCCGCCTCCTCGAGCTCCCGCTGGACGCGGAGGCCGTCCCGGTCGGCGGACAGCCAGTGCCGCAGCCGCGGCCAGCCGCCGATGAGCGCCTCGTGCGCGATCTCGACGGTGTCGCCGTCCAGCACGACGAGGCGGGCCGAGCACAGGTGGCCGAGCACCACGTCGACGCCGGGCAGCTCCAGTTCGGCGCGGGTGACACGGCGCCGGGTGTCCTCGACGCCCTCGCCGAACGCGACCAGCCGCACCAGTACCTGCCGGGCGGTGGCGCTCTCGGTGTCGTCGAAGTCCTCGTAGAGCGTCTCGGCCGTCCTGGCGACCGCTCCCGCCACACCACCGGCGGCCTCGTAGCCCGCCACACCGAGCACGTCGCCGCGACGATGCCGCCAGGTCTCCAGCAGCGCGTGGGACAGCAGTGGCAGCGCGCCGGGCTGCCCGAACGCGTCGGCGAGGACCTTCGTCACCAAGGCGCGTTCGACGGTCAGGCCGGCCAGCGCGGCGGGTTTGGTGACCACGGTCCGCAGCTCGTCCTCGGTCAGCGCCGGGAGCGGGAGGTTCGCCCCGGCGAGCAGCCCGGCCAGCACCGGGAGATCGGCACAGCGACCGTAGAAGTCCGTCCGGACTCCCAGCACGACCGTGCACCGCCGGTCGGGACGGGCGACCAGCGCGGCGATCCTGGCGACGAAGGCATCGCGACGCGAGGGGTCCTGGCAGTGTGTGAAGGTCTCCTCGAACTGGTCGACGACCAGGACCAGCTCGCCGTCGCCGGGCGCACAGCCGACCGCCTTCTCCGCCGCCGCGTCGGGATCGTTGCCGGGAGTCATCAGCACCACGGTGCGCTCCGGCGGTGCCTGGTCCTCGCCGTCGGTCGTGTGCGCGGCGAGGGCCGGAGCCAGACCTGCGCGCAGCAGCGACGACTTGCCGCTGCCCGAGGCCCCGAACAAGGCCACGAACCGCCGGCGCCTCAGCAGCCGGACGAGCTCGGTCACCACCGCGTCCCGCCCGAAGAAGCGGGTGCTGTCGTTCACGCCATAGGCGAGCAGTCCGAGATACGGAGGGTCCTCGCCTCCGGTGATCGTCAGGCGTGCGGCGTTGTCGGCCGAGGCCCGCCGCCACCGTTGTTCCCAGGAGACCGGATCTCCGCCGCAGGCCCGCACGTAGGCCAGCGTCACGGCCAAGGTCGGCAGGTGTCTGCCGTTGGCCGCTCCGGCCAGAGACGATGCCGAGAACCCGGCTTTCGCGGCCAGTTCCCGATAACCGGGGCCACCGGCCCGACGACGCAACTCCCGCAGTTCGGCGGCCAACGACTCGACCGGGCCGCAACCGTCCAGGCTTCGTTCGGGACGCGGCACAACCCCTCCCCCGAGGTATGCGACGGCATTCCCCACTTGTACACCCACCGCTCTGCGTTCTGCCAATTCATTCCACGACCCAGAGAAAGAAAGAATTCGCGGACAAGTGGATTGTCCAGCGTTTTTCACCGCTACTGGACAACTCCGGCCCCTGGTCGGCTGAAGGCACACGACCGACTCGGGAAGACGAGGGGAAAATGATCACACGCATCATTCGAGTGGTCCTCGCAGGTCTGCTGCTGGGCGCGCTTTCGATCGCGGCGGCGACGCCGGCCGGCGCGGCGGGAACGGCGAAATGTGCCTCCACCAGCAATCTCGGCAGGATCTGCGTGACTCCGCAGGGGAGCAACGGGCACTACAACGCGGAGTACTGGAACCAGACGCAGAACAGCCGGTACGTCGATTTCAACCTGCTCGCCAGGGGCATCGGCCGGTTCGGCGACAGCGGCGCGTTCACCGTCGTGGCGGGCGGCTACCGCTCCTACGTCTTCGCCATCGGCAGGCCCGACGCCTGCGTTCGACTGGAGCTCTACGACATGACGGGCGTCTACGGCCCCGTCATCACGGCCTACACGTGCTGACCCGCCGGCTCGAGCAGGAGGAACGACCATGATCGGAAACCTGAGGTGGCTGGCCCGCCTGTTCGTCGTCGTCCTCACCGCGGGGTTGGTCCAGTCCGGCGGGGCGACAGCATCAGCCGCTCCCGGCCCGTGTCTGGACAACGGCGTGGTCGGCTACGTCACCGGCGGCCCCGCCAACGCCTACCTGCCATCGGCGACCGGCAGCTACCGGACGACCAACCGCTGCCAGGACATCAACTTCAGCAACCGGTCCGCGAGCGGGGAACAGACCCTGCAGGTGCTCATCAGGGTTTGCTTCGTCTCCGCCGGCTACTGCCAGAGCAGCTGGAAGTACTACCGGGACAGCGGCTGGATCGTCGTCGCGAGCGACGTCAAGGACGGGACGACCTTCCGGCTCGAGTTCCAGTTCTACGAGTCCACCTACGGGTCCAGCTACGGGAACCTGATCGCTTTCTGACCGCTTCCGGCGAACAGCACGAAACGAGGCAGTGCATGCACGACATCAGATCGCGTTCCGCGGCGGTGGCCGTCGCGGTGCTGGTCGCGGCGTTCCTCACGGGCCCGCCTACCCGGGCGTCGGCGGGACCTCACTGCGACACCGGCTACCACTGCGGCTGGGACATCGGGTTCGGCACCGGCAAGATCAGCTTCTTCGACGAGGACGCCGACTTCCGGGACAACAGGTTCAGCAGTGGTGCCGTCGTGGACAACAACATCAAGACGGTCAGCAACTCCACCAGCACCGACTACGTCAGCATCTGGTTCACCGAGGTGAACTGGCAGGGCAACTGGTTCTGCGTGAACCCCGGCCACTGGGTGGAGAACCTGCCCGACGACGGCATCCCCGGCAACGGTGTCGGCCTGGCCAACGAAGCGAGTTCGATGACGTTGTTCGCGGGCGGACCGCAGGACTTCTGCTACTGACCGCGGAACGGCGCCCCCGCTGGTTCACCGGCCGGCAGGGGCGTCGCACGCGGCCGGCGGAGTCTGCCGGCTCCTAGCATGCGCCGGGTGACCCTCTCCCAGCTCGGCACGCCGATCCGGCCGATGACCCGCGTCCACGGCGAGTACGCCAACCGGATGTACCGCCTCGACACCGACCAGGGGTCGTTCGCGGTGAAGAAGCTGAACCTCGTCGACCGCCGCTGGACCTACCAAGCCGAGGACGTGTTCAGGTTCGAGCGGGAGGCGTTCGCCGCCGGTGTCCGGATGCCGGAGCCGATCTCGGTCAGCCACGACACGCTCGTCCATCGGTGGGTCGAGGGCGAACGGGTGCCCGAAGCACCGGTGTCGACGGCGTACGCGTTCGAGATCGGTGAGATTCTCGCGCGCATCCACGCGCTCGATGTTCCGTGGACCCCCGTGTCGGTCGAGGATCCGGCGCCACGGGACTGGCCCGAACTCGCCGCTCGGGCAACAAAGAGCGGACAGCCGTGGGCCGGCGAACTCGCCTCCCACGTCGAGACCTTCCTCGCGATCGCCCACTTCGTCGACACCTGCCCGCGACCCGGTCCCGTCGTGCTGACCCACCGGGACGTCCAACCGTGGAACCTGCTGGCTCACGAGGGGCGGCCGGTGCTGCTCGACTGGGAACTGTCGGGGCGGCTCGACCTGTCCGGTGAGCTCGGCTCGACCGCGTTGAGCCTCGCGAAGGGCCCCGGCTTCGACGACATCAAGCCTGCCGTCTTCCGCTCGGTCCTCGACGGCTACGTCGCGGGCGGCGGGGCGTTGCCGCCCGCGGGGCCGAGCTGGTTCGCGTTCCTGGTCGACGGCTGGCTGGGGCACACGAGGTGGAACGTCCTCCGGTGCCTGGCCGGTGTCGAGGCGAGCACCGGGCCAGACCTCGCGCTGTCGCACGAGTCCGTGCGCGACGGCGTACGCGGCCTGCCTGACCTGTTCCGCCGGCTTCCGGAGCTCGAGGAGCTGCTTCTGTGAAGGTCGCGAGTGAGGACCTGCGCGTCACCCGGTTGCCGGTGTGCGCGGGGGCACGGGGGTGGCCACGACGAACGAGCTGTGCGTCTGACCGTGGATGAGGAACTGGTCGAGGATGGTTTCGAGGCCCTCGATGGTGGGCGAGTGGACCTTGAGCAGGAAGCAGTCCTCGCCGGAGATGCGGTGGCATTCGCTGATCTGCGGGGTCCGGGCCGCCAGCTCGGCGATCTTGGGCAGCTGACCGGGGCCGGGCCTGATCCGGACCCAGGCCGTGACGGGCAGCCCGATCGCGGCGGGATCGATGTCGAGGCGGTAGCCGCGGATGACGCCGGCCTGTTCGAGGCGGGCCAGGCGTTCGCGGGCGGCGGGGGCGGACATGCCGATGCGGCGGGCCAGTTCGGCGGCGGTGATCCGGGGGTCGGCGCTGAGCACGGCGAGCAGCCGCCGGTCCGTCTCGTCCAGTACCGACTTTCCTGATGGAAAGCCGTTGGCGCTTTTACCTTCTTTTACCACCATATCGACGCCCTCTGCCTTTGTGTGCGCATGGTGTTGCCCGGTCCCGCATTCGACAATAAAGGCATGGTCGAGTCGCTTTTCCACAGCCCTCGTCGAGCAGCGGCGAGGATCGTGCAGCGGATGCCTCCCCACGTCTACTTCGTCGTCAGCGCGGTGTTCCACTACCTCGGGCCCGCGCTGGCGGTGCTGCTGTTCGCCCGGGTCGAGGTGCTCGGGGTGGCGTGGCTGCGCATCGCGACGGCCGCGGTGGTGTTCGCCGTGTGGCGGCGGCCGTGGCGGCTGTGGCCGCGGCTGGACCGGGCCACCCGATGGCTGCTGACGGGGTGGGCGGCGGTGCTGGCGGTGATGAACAGCGTGTTCTACCTCGCCATCGACCGGTTGCCGTTGGGCACGGTCGCAGCGATCGAGTTCCTGCCGGTCATCGTGCTGGCCGCGGTCGCCGCGCGAACCCGTCGCAACGTCGTCGCGCTGGTCGCGGCGGTCGCAGGCGTGTACCTGCTCACCGACGTGCGCCTGGTCGCCGAACCGCTGGGCATCGCGTTCGCCGCCGCCAACGCGGTGCTGTTCGCCCTCTACATCGTTCTCGGACACCGAGTGGCCCGCAGCCGGCAGGTGTCCGGCATCGACGGCCTCGCCCTGTCGATGATGATCGCCGCGGTGATCGCGCTGCCGATCGGCATCGGGCAGGCCGCGCCGGCGTTCCTGGACCCGGTGGCCCTGGCCGCGGCGGCCGGGGTGGGGATCTGCTCGTCGGTCATCCCCTACGTCAGCGACCAGCTCGCCATGGCCCGCCTGCCCCGAGCCACCTACGCCTTGATGGTGTCCTTGCTGCCGGCCACGGCCACCGTCGTCGGGATCATCGTGCTCACCCAGGTCCCCGCTGTCGCGGAGGTCATCGGCGTGGTGCTGGTGGTCGCGGGCGTCGCCCTGCACCAGGAACGCGAAACGGAGCGCGCCGAGCCGCCGGATCCCACATGATCACGAATGGCAAAGGGTGCCACCGGCTCAGGCTGTTCCCACCGCAGCTCGGTCCGGCGTCCGGCCGGTCAGCTCTGCAGCTGCTGGATGCCGATGACGCGGAGCAGGTCCAGCTTCTGCTCGTCCTCGGAGCCGGGTGCCGCGGTCATCATCACGATCGTCTGGTCGCCGGGGCCGCCGGTGAACGTGTCGCAGTCCACGACGACATCGCCGACCTGTTCGGTGTGGACGGTCTTGCGGCTGGTGCGCAGTTCGCCGACCGTCCCGGCCTCCCAGCGCCGGGCGAAGTCGGGAGAAGCCTTGAGCAGACCTCGGACCAGGCGCGGAATGTCCGGGTCATCGGGATAGCGGCCCGCCGCGGTGCGGAGGTGGCCGACGAGGTCGTCGCGGTAGGACTCGTCGTCGTCGGGGGTGTGCGTGATGCGCAGCGTCGGGTCGGTGAAGTACCGCCAGGCGACGTTGCGCTGCAGCCTGGTCTGACTGGACGGGTCGCCGAACATGGCGGCCCACAGGGGGTTCCACAGCACCAGTTCGTAGATCGCGGTGTGCACGGCCACGGCCACGGGCGCGTTGCGGAACCGGTCAACCATGCGCTGCGCGGTGGGGGTGACGAGCCTGGGCACGTGTCCCGGTGAGGGCACGGCCAGCCCGGCGACGCGGAAGAGGTGGTCGCGTTCCGCCTCGTTCAACCGCAGGGCCCTGGCCAACGCGGTCACGAGCTGCGCCGAGGGGTTGCGGGCCCGGCTCTGCTCGAGGCGAACGATGTAGTCGACGCTGACCCCGGTCAGGAGGGCGAGCTCCTCGCGGCGCAGACCGGGCGCGCGCCGGTCCAGGCCGGAGGGCAGTCCGACGTCCTCCGGGCGGACACGGTCCCGCCACGCCCTGAGGATCTGCGCGAACTCACCCATGCGCTCATGATGCCGTGAACCCGGCGGCAGCGGGTGGTACTGGCAGTCCCACCGTCCGGCGGTGCCTGGTGACCGGCCCGGCACCGGCGCACTGTGGTGGCATGACAACGACTTTGGTGACCGGAGCCAACAAGGGTCTCGGTTTGGAGACCACCCGCCGGTTGGTCGAGGCGGGCCACACCGTCCACGCCGGCATGCGCGACCTGGCCGGCGCCGGTCCCGCACAGGCACTCGGCGCGATCCCGGTCCAGCTCGACGTCACCGACTCCGACAGCGTCGACAAGGCCGTCGCGTCCCTGCCGGAGCTCGACGTGCTCGTCAACAACGCCGCCGTGGTCGGCCCGTCGTGGGGCCTCGACGACCTGGACGTCGAAGCGATGCGCATCGCCTTCGAGACCAACGTCTTCGGCATCGTCCGCCTCACCCAGGCCGCGCTCCCCCTGCTGCGGCGCTCCGCCAACCCGGTGGTCGTCAACGTCGCCTCCGGACTGGACTTCCCCCGCGCACTGCTCGACCCGGACGACGACTCGTTCTCCGGACTGATGGTGCCCTACGCCAGCTCCAAGGCCGCGGTGATCGCGCTGACCGTCCAGTACGCCAAGAACCTGCCGCAGATGCGGATCAACGCCTCCGACCCCGGCTACACCACCACCGACCTCAACGCCCACCAGGGCCACCAGACCGTCACCCAGGGCACCGACGCCACCGTCGCCCTCGCCCTGCTCGACCGGAACGGCCCCACCGGCGAGTTCCACAACCGGCACGGCCGCCTCGACTACTGAACCCCGGGCAACACGAGAGGAAGGAATTCCGTTGACCACCAACGACTTGCGCGAGTGGTACCTGCGCTACATCGCCGCACTCGACGCCCACGAGATCGACAGGATGGACGAGTTCGTCGCCGACGAGGTGCTTCTGAACGGCGTCCCGGGAACCCGCGCCGCCGTCATGGCGGACATGCGCGGCATCGTCGACGCCGTTCCCGACTTCCACTGGGACGTCCAGGAGCTGCTGTTCGACCGGGACCGCATCGCCGCACGGGTGCGGAACACCGGCACCCCGGCGAAGGAATGGCTCGGCGTCCCGCCGACCGGCGTCTCGTTCGAGGTCATCGAGTACGCGATCTACCAGGTCGCCGACGGCAGGTTCGTGCAGATGACCAACCTGCACGACTCCGCCGAGGTCCGTCGGCAACTGACTTCCTGAACCGGTCGCTCCTCCGCCGGGAGCTGCGACCGCTCACGGCACTTCTCGCGGTCCAGCACGCACACACCTCGGCCGTGCCGCCGCACGAGTCCGATGCCCCAACCATCACCCCGTCACCCCGTCACGCGGTCTCGGGGGCGATCCGGCTGGGGGCACCGGCCGCCGGGCTCCGTCATGAGCTCGAAGTGCCACATCTCGTTGGTGTACGTCTGGCACAGGCCGTAGTCCGCACCAAACCTGACCAACCAGTCGGCGGCGTCGGTGGGTCCGATGTCGATCGCGTGTCCCGTGACGTGCTTCGACTTCTCGGGTGGGTGCACCCACCGGAGAGCCTCCTTCTCGCTGCGGTACAACGCGATCGCCTCGTCGAGCAGACGCTGCTGGTACGCCCTGCTGCGCCAGCCGGACGTCACCTTCAGCACCACACCCCTCGCGGCGGCGTCCACCGCCGCTGCCCGTACAGCGGACAACAGCGCCGGATCGAGGTTGGCGATGGCGGCATGTCCGTTGTCGTCCAGGGAGATGCTCTCGTTCTTCGGAATGCTGCCATCTCCCGACACTTGAGTGGACCGGCTTGCGGGTGCCGCGGCACTCGGCGGCAGTCGCTGGCCGCCGCCAGGCTCGATGTCACTGGAAACGGGCGTCGACGCGGACCCGCAGGCCGTCACCGCGAAGGCCAGCGCGGCACAGAGCACGACGGGAAGTGCTTGGGCACTCACGACTTGACGCAACGCTGCCATGTCCAGCTCCCCTCACCTCCGGACGAAGATCCGGTGGCGTCAACACTGGAGGGGCGATGTGCGCACCATGCGCACGGCATGTCCGCATCGCGTAACAACACGAACCTCAAGAGCACCGAGCCGTCGACCAGAGCTCACCGGCACACCGCCGGCCGACAAGTCGTCCCTCCCATCGCTCACAACCTCGCCCGCTCGACCAGGCCCAGCAGGATCTCGCGGGTCGAGCCCATGCCGTAGCGGTCCACGTCGCTGGACATCCCGGCCACCTCGACCAGGGTGGGAACGAGGTCGATGCCGGCGGCGCGCGCCCGGTCGGCCAGGCTCCACAACTCCACGAGCACTTCACGGGGATCAGGCCCCTGGTCGATGGCCGAGACCTTGACGAGCCGGGACCGGTAGCTCCGCAACGCGGTCTCGTCGAAGGGCAGCGTCGCCGCCCAGCGGAATGACGTGCAGCGGTCGAAGATCGCGCGCACGGCGGCGCGGGTCGGTTCGTCGCCCCGCTCGTAGTGGTCGAGCAGGTCCGCCAAGGCGGCTTCCGCCTCGTCGCTGACACCGGCCTCCTCGACCGGCGGCCTGGCGTTGGCGAGGTCGGCCGCCCAGTTCGGGTTGGTCAGGTCAACTCGACGTTGTGCGATCGGGCGCAGGACCTCGTCCAGTTGCGCGACGCGTCGTTCCAAGTCTGGTAGCGACATCCTGTCATTATCTCGCCGGCGGTGATGGAGAAGATCTGTTTGAGCGAACGCGCCCCGGTGGAACCGTCTGTCGGGCACACTTCTCCCGCCGCAGGGGTGCGGCGCTTTGGGGGAAGTGATGCGTGCTGTCGTCGCGGTCGCGCTGCTCGTGGGGATCTACGTCCTCGGACTGGTGCTGATCGCCGGAATCGTGTTGGTCAGCGTGCTGTTCTTCGTCAACGACCGGCCGATCGGCTTCATCTGGTCCGTGGTGATCGGCGGAGCGCTCGCGTTCGCTCTGCTCAGCGGTCTGTTCACGCTCGCGGGCACCTCGGACGACGACGAGCGCGGCGAGCTGGTCGGTGAGCAGGACGAGCCCGAGCTGTGGGCGTTGGTGCGCAGGCTCGCCGACGAGGTCGGCACGCGTCCGCCGGACCGCGTCTTCATCGTGGCGGAGGCGAACGCCTGGGTGTCGCAGCGGACCAGACTGCTCGGCCTCGTCGCGACCACCCGCCGGATGTCCGTGGGGGCGCCGCTGCTCGCGTGCCTGACCGAGCGGCAGCTGAGCTTCGTCCTCGCGCACGAGCTCGGCCACTACAGCAACCGCGACACGCGCCTGTCGGGGGTGGTGGCGACCGGCCGGGTCGCGCTGGGCCGCATGATCTCCAAGCTGCACAACCAGTCCTGGTACCACGTCGTGGCCGCCGTGGTGTTCGACCTCTACGCGAATGTCTACTTCGCGGTCACCGCGTCCCTGGCCCGTCGGCAGGAGCTCGTCGCCGACGCGACGGCGACCCGGATCGCCGGGACCGAGGCGGCGGTGAGCGCCCTGCGGGAGCTCCCGGTGGTCAAAGCCGCCTGGAACCTCTTCCACGAAAGGCACTTCCGCCCGGCCTGGGACGCGGGGTTCCTGCCGACGACGATCTTCGACGCGTTCGCCGGGCTGCGCGGCTCGCCGGAGCTGCGCGCCCACCTCGACGAGATCAGGCAGAACCCGCCCGAGGGTGTGCCCGGCCCCTACGACTCGCACCCGCCTCTGTCGGAGCGGATCACCGCCGCCACCGCGATGGCCGTACCGACCAAGGGCTCCGACCGACCGGCCGGCGCACTGCTCGCGAACAACGGCGCGGTGATGGACAAGACCTTGGTCAGCTCCCTGGTCGAGGAGCTCGGCGTGAAGAAGCGCGTCGACTGGGCGACGTTGTCGCACAACGCGGTCCGCGCGACGCGGGTGGACCGGTCGCGCCGGCTGGTGCGGGTCGGCGGCGGTTCGCTCGGCGCCGTTCTCGACCGGCTCGACGAGGGCAGGCTGGCCTCGTTGCTGCGCACCGACGCCCGACCCGGCAGCGGCACGGCGGGGCCGAGGGTGCGGCGCGAGTTCGCCCGCGGGCTGCTGATCGACGAGCTGACCGCGCTCGTCGAGCTCACCCTCGCCGATCACCACCAGGCGCGCTGGGAGTCCGACTGGCTCGGCCTCACGACCTACCACGGCCCCGACCTCACCGACGAGATCGAGCGGGCCACCGAGGACAAGGGCTCCACGGAAGGCCTGCGCGCTGCGCTCACCGGCCTCCGCACCGACCAGGCCCCGACCCGCTAGGAGAGCGACGCAGTGGTGCTCGACCCGACCGGACACGCCGATCCGGAACGCTGGGGCCTCGTCCCGGACGCCCACGTCCGCGACTTCTTCCCCGAGGAGGACCCGGTGCTGGCCGGCGCGGTCACGGCCGCGTCCCGCGGTCAGTGGCGGCAGGCGGCGGAGGCGATGAAGGCCACCTCGGGTGACTGGGACGACCGCGCCTGCGTGACCCTCGCACTGGCCCGCGAAGGCGCGCGCACGGACGACTGGCTGAACGACTGGCGCGACGAGCAGCCGGACCGGGACCACGCCGTGCTCGACGCGGCCGCCTGGGTGCTGGTGGCGAAGGAAATCCTCGGCGAAAGCGACGAACGGGACCACCTGAGCGGGTACCACCGCGTGCTGCGCCGGGCCGAGCGGGCGGCACGGCACGCGGCCGAGCTCGCCCCGCAGGACCCGACGCCGTGGTGGACGCTGGTCGAGGTCGCCGGTGGCCTCTCGTTCGACCAGGCGCGCTTCGCCGAGATCTGGCACGGACTCCACAGCCGCGCGCCGCGGCACCGCGCCGCCCACGAGGCCGCCCTGCGGTACTGGGCGGGGCAGTCGTCCGACGTGCTGCTCGACTTCGCGGCCAACGCCGGCCCCGCGCTGGTGCTGCGGGCGGCGTTCCTGCTGGAGGACGACGACCCGCTCATCTGGCGCACGCAGCTCGTGACCGGCGCGATGGAGCAGCTCCTGGCCGAGGACGAGCTGTCGAACGACGACCGCGGCCACCTGGTCCTCGCGCTGTACGACCACAACCGCTTCACCGAGGTGATCGAGCAGTTCCGGGCCCTCGGCACCCGCGCGGACGGCACGCCGTGGAGCCGCTTCGAGGACCCGAAGGGCACGTTCCTGGAGTACCGCGTGAACTCGTGCCGGAAAGCCGCGCTCCAGCGCTAGCCACCATCCGGGCCCCGCTGGTCGCTCAGAAGCCGGGGAACACGCGACGCAGGTCGTCGAGCGTCACGCCGCCCTCGACGGTGACGCCGTTGTCGTGGGGTGCCTTGAGACGGCCGCTGAGCAGGCGGACGAACGCTTCCCGCGGGCCGTGGAACGTCGCGGACGGCGACTCGACGTGGTCCACCACGGTGACCGCGTCGTCGATCACCAGACCGGCGCCGGGAACCACGACGGAAGCGGGTGCCGCGAGCTCCCCCGGCTTCGCGTAGAAGCCCAGCAGGAAGCCCAGGGGCCCGGCCAGGAGGTCCACCAGCACGGCGGCCGAGCCGGCGTCCACCCCGGCGTGCGGGTCGAGGGCCACGCGCACGTCCCACGAGTGGTTGGCCACCTCGTTGAGCCGCATGCCCAGTGCGGTCAGCAGCGGAACCGGCTCCGGCAGGAAGCCGAGGTCGACGGTCAGCGACGAGCGCTGCTCGGGCGTGAGCCCCTCGACCAGGTCGAGCCAGCGGCCGTCGTGCTCCAGGAAGCCCTCGGCCTGCGCTCGCGGCGCGGACGCGTCCCAGCGGGCCCAGATCGTCTGGTTGTCCTCCGCCTCCACGGCCTCGCCGGCGGCACGGGCGATCGGCGCGCGACCGATCTCCGCGCCGCTGCCGAGGTGCGACAGGACCTGGGCGACGGTCCACTCCGCTGCGCCACTGGTCAGGGCCAGCTGCTCGTCGGTGAGGGTGCGGGCGAGACCGGCGAGCGTGTCGTGCTCGGCGCGCAGGGCGGCGATCGTGCGGTCCACGAGTTGACTCATACCGTCCCCAACCCTCGGACCCGCGCACGTGTTCCACCGGTCGACGAACACACGGCTAGCTGTACTGACCCGGGTCGGGCAGCCCGGCGGCGAACGCGATGGAACGACGTCGGTCGGGTCCGATGGGGACGGTGGCGAGCAGCTCCGCGATGCGGTGTTGCTGGGCGGCGGTCGGCAGCAGGTACATCGGCGGCTCGCTCTGCCGGCCGGAGGCGGCGACCCGCGGGTCCGGGTCGTGGAGGAGCTCGAGACCGGCGATGACCGCCTCCCATCCCCCGCGAAGCCGGTGGATCCACCACGCCCGGCTGCGGAGCGCCGGATCTTCCGCTGCCTTGAGCGGGGCCAGATCGGTGGGAGACCACAACCGGAGGTGGGCGGCGAGGACCTCGCCGGCCAGCCGGGCCACCCTCGAATGGTCACCGGCCACCGCCTGGAACAGCAGCGGAACGTCCTCGGCGGCGGCATGGTCCTTGAGCAGTGACAGGCCGACCTTCTGCAAAGGCAGGTCAGCGCTGCGGACCAGGCCGAGAACCTCCTGGCGTTCGATGGCGGTGCCGGTCTCGGCGAGCCCGATGTAGGCGCGAGCGCGCATGATCGGGTTGGCGGCGGAACGTGCACGCGTGGCGTAGAGAACGGCCGGATCGCGTCCCATCTCCTGCCAGCGACGACGAGCCCACAACCGGGTGAGCACGGAGGAGTCGACCAGCAGCCGCTCCACCTCGGCGGGGTCGAGCTGCTCGGCCGTCAGCTTCACCAAGGCCAGCGTGCGGCTCTCGGCGGCACGGTCGCGAAGCAGCACACCGGCGATGACGTCCGGCGTCGCCGAGTCGGCGACGACGCCGATGAGCCGCCGGCGCACCACCTGGTCCCGCTCCCCCGCCAGCAGCGCGACCGCGTCCGGCAGCCCGAGCAGTCCGGAGTCGAAGCTGTGCCGGAAGGCGGCGCGCCGGAGGTCGTGGTCCGCCGAGCTCCGCAAGCGGGCCCACACGTCCGCCTCGCCGTGTTCGCCGACCAGTGCGTGCAGGTACCGAGCCAGGGCTCCGGAACCTCTGCCCCGCTGCTCGAACCGGCGCAACACCGGCACCACGTGGGCGGCGTTGTCCAACGTCCGTCGCCGCAGCACCTCACGCAGAGCCAGCTCGCGGACCACCCCGACGTGGTCGCCGACTCGCACTGCCAGTGCGCGATCGCTCAACGCGTCGAAGGAGGTGACCAGCGACCGAACGGCGCGCTCACGCACGTGTCCGTCGGTGTGCATGCCGGCCAATACCGCGACGACGGGCGACGGACTCGCCAGCACCTCGCTCGTCCACGCCTGCGACTTTCCCAGCGCGGGACCTTCGAAGCTGAACCGGCGAGCCTCCTGGTCGATCCGCACCAGCTCGCGCGCGGTCACCGCGGTGAGCCAGGACGCGGTCTCGTCCAGAACCGGCCGGTCGCCCTCCACGGCAGCCGCGGCACCTCGGGCCAGTCGGTCACGGATCTGCGACGGGGTCAGCATGCGGCCGATTCTGACGGGTCTGCGTCCCGCGGTCATCCGAATTGGACCGACGGCCGATCGGTCACCGGATCATGCGGCCAGCAACTCGGCCAGCCGCAACGGGGTGCGGTCCTCGAACATCGGTCCGACGATCTGCACCCCGACCGGCAACCCGCCGGACGACCGGCCCGCGGGGACGGCGGTGGCGGGCAGACCGGGCATCGTGGCCAGGCCGGCCCAGACGAGCTGGTCGAAGTACGGGTGCTCGACGCCGTCGATGTCGATGCGGCGTTGCAACGGGTTGGGGTGGTGGTCGTGCGGGAACGCGGGCGTTGGCGTGATCGGGCAGACCACGGCGTCGAACTCGGCGAAGAGTTGTCGCCAGCCGTGGCGGTGGATCTCACGACGGTGGTTCGCCGCCATCCAGTCGTGGTGGCTGAAATCCATGGCGCGCAACCGGACGGCGTCGAGACTCCGGTCGTCCGGGCTCGGTCCGGCGCGCAGCTGTTCGTCCGGGCCGGTCGGGAAACGCGCGACCGAGCCGGAGATCAGCAGTTGCATGTAGAGGGTCGCGGCTTCGGCCAGGTCGGGCAGCAGCGGGCTGTGCCGCTCGACGTGCGCGCCTGCGTCGGCGAGCGCGGCGGCCACCCGGTGCACGGCCGCGCGCACGGCGGATCCGGTGGCGATGAACGGGTGTTCGTCGAGGACCAGGACGCGGAAGTCGCCGAGTCGCTCGTGCCGGGCGGGTGGGAGCGTCACGCGGTGCGCCACTCCGGACGTCAGCGGGTCGGGGCCGGCCATGACGTCGAGCAGGAGGGTGAGGTCGCGGGCGGTGCGCGCCATCGGGCCGACGACGGCCAGGTCCTGCTCGACGGGCAAAGCGGGTTCGGACGGCGGGACCATGCCGCGGACGGCGGCCAGGCCGAGAGTCGGCTTATGCGCGTAGACGCCGCAGAAGTGCGCGGGGGTGCGCAGGGAGCCGGCCAGGTCGGAACCGATGGACAGCGCCCCGAAGCCGGACGCCAGTGCCGCCGCCGACCCGCCGGACGATCCGCCGGACGTGCGGCTGTGGTCCCACGGGTTGTTCGTGGTGCCGTAGACGTCGTTGAAGGTCTGGATGTCCTGCAGTCCCAACGGGACGTTCGTCTTGCCCAGCACCACCGCCCCCGCGGCCTTGAGCCGCGACACCTGCACCGCGTCCTCGTCGGGCACGTGGTCGCGGTGTGGTGGCATGCCCCAGGTCGTGGGCAGCCCGGCCACGTCGTACGACTCCTTGACCGTCACGGGAACGCCGAGCAGCGGCCGGTCCTCGCCCCGCGCACGCGCCTGGTCGGCCGCGAGTGCGGCGGACCGCGCGCGGTCGAAGTCCGGCACGCAGATCGCGTTGACCGCCTCGTCCTCGCGTTCGATCCGGGCGATCGCCTCCTCCGTCAGTTCCAGCGACGTGACCGCGCCGGCGCGCATCGCGGCAAGGAGGTTCTCGGCTGACTGAAAGCTCCAATCCATGAACCCGAAGCTATAGAGCCGTCGACGGAGCCACGAAATTCCTTTTGGCGCAACAGGAAGTACGGACTCATTCGGAAGGTTCCCCGGGCGCCAGGGCTGCCGCGAAACGCGTCGCGACGGCCGCGACCGCCGCACGCAGCTCGTCCCCGCCCTCGACGCGGAAGTCGAACGGCACCGCCGCCAGCCACTCCTGCGCGTACATCGCCGGGTTGTTGGTGCTGCCCACGAGCACGCACCCGTCCCCTGCCGGGTGGAGCCGTCCCATCGGGGACGGGATCCACGGCGCCACCTCGGCCGGCGGGGCGTCGAAGACGACGCGGGTGGCGAACTTCCAGCCCGTGCCGAGGTTCTCCTCCAGCGCCGCGACCGGGTCGAGGTCGCCGGGCGGCTCGAACTCGTGCGCGGTCTGGCCGACCGCGCGAACCCGGTCGAGCCGGTAGGTGCGGACCGCGTCCGCCCGATGGCTGTGGCACAACAGGTACCAGCGCCCGTGGCGGACCACGACCGCCCACGGGTCCACTTCGGACTTCCACTCGTCGCCGGTCTCGCTCCGGTAGGAGATCAGCACGCGGCGCCTCGCCGCGATGGCGGCGACCAGCGCGCTGGTGGTGGCGGGATCGGGGCCGGCCGAACGGTGGTCCGGCGTGGCCTTCGCGTGCTCGCGCAACGTGGCCGCCTGCCGTCCGACGTTCTCGGGCAACGCCTCGATGACCTTGCCCAGCGCCGAACCGACCGGGTCATCGGCCTCGGTGGCGCCCGGCTGGCCGTCGAGCGCCGCCATGACCAGTCCCAGCGCCTCGGCCTGGGTGAACACGATCGGCGGCAGCTTCGTCCCGCGCCGCAGCCGGTAGCCGCCGTGCGGGCCGCGGCTCGACTCGACCTGGACGCCCGCCTCGCGCAGGATCCCGATGTAGCGGCGGGCGGCCCGTTCCGTGACGCCCAGGCGTTCGGCGAGCTGGTCGGCTGTCGTGCCGGGGCGCGTCTGGAGGATCTCGAGGGTCCGCAGTGCCCTGGCGGTGGGGCTGACGTCACTCGGCACTCGGGCAGGGTAGGAGATCCGCCGCAGAACCGGAAGCGGATCGTCCGGAACTGGCTCTAGCGTGGCGGTGCACCGCGGCGACCAGGCCGCGCAGCAGAGGGAGAACAGTTCGTGGACATCCTGCTCATCGCAGGCCTGTGGCTCGACGGATCCGCCTGGGACGACGTCGCGTCCGAGCTCCGGTCGCTCGGCCACCGCCCCGTGCCGCTGACCCTGCCGGGACAGGGGGACGGATCCGCCACCGCCACGCTCGACGACCAGCTGGCGGCCGTGCTCGACGCCGTGGACGCGGCCTCCGGCACGCCGGTGGTGGTCGGGCACTCGGCTGCCTGCAGCCTGGCCTGGCTGGCCGCAGACGCACGACCGGACAAGATCTCCGGGGTCGTCCTGATCGGCGGTTTCCCCGCCGGCGACGGGAAGGCCTACGCCGACTTCTTCGAACTGCGGGACGGCGCCATGCCGTTTCCCGGCTGGGAGCCGTTCGAGGGAGCGGACTCGGCCGATCTGGACGACGAGGCCAAGCGCGCGTTCGAGGCCGCGGCGATCCCCGTTCCCGAGGGCGTGGCCAGGGGCGTCGTGCGGCTGACCGACGAACGGCGCTTCCGGGTGCCGGTCGTGCTGGTCTGCCCCGAGTTCACCCCGGCCCAGGTCAAGGAGTGGATCGACGCGGGCGACGTGCCGGAGCTGGCCAGGGCCGAGCACCTGGAGTTCGTCGACATCGACTCCGGGCACTGGCCCATGTGGACCAAGCCGGCCGAGCTCGCCCGGATCCTCGTGGCGGCCGGCACGAGGAGCTGACCGGGCGACGTGGTCGCTCCGGCCGCGACGACGCCGCGGCCGGAGCCGTCCCGTCAGACCGGGAACACGCCGAACGACTGCGCGATGGTCCCGTTGCACGACCAGATCTGCATCGCGAGCCCCTCGGTGGTCTGCCCGCCCGGCACGTCGAGGCAGTGCGTCGACGTGCGGGCCACCCGCGACTTGAGCGTCACGAAGTCGGGCAGGGTGCGGCTCGCCTGGAACCGCTGGTTGCTGGTTCCCGCGCAGGGCCACTGGATCACCGGCACGCCGTCGGTGTTGAGACCGAAGGCGTCCATGCACTTCAGCGTGACCGCGTTGCGCATCTGCACGACGTGGTCGCCCTTGTCCAGGAAGTCCCACCGCTGGAACGGGCTGCCGTTGCAGGTGGTCTGGACGACGGGCACGCCGTCCTCGAACGACTCCCCCTGCGGTGCCAGGCACTTGCCGCTGACGGCGCTGCGGACGGTGACGTCGAAGTGGTCGTCGGCGGAGGCCGGCGTGGCGGTGCCGAGCAGTCCCGCGATGGCGGCGGTCGAGGCGAGCGCTGTGGTGACGATCCGTTTTCTCATGGGTACCTCCCCTGGGTCGTCGCTCACGATGGCGTGTCCCGTCGACAATCCGTCGACGGTTCGTCGACACCGCGGAGCGGGCCGTGTGGGCGAACCGCAGACGTCTCCAGCGATCAGGCAACGGAGAACATCCACTGTGCGTGTGCTGGGGAACGGGTCCGAAGACCGTCAACACCGGCGGCGGGGGCACCGTGACCGACGTCCGCTCCGGGCAGCACGAGTGCTTCGACCGGCTGGTGATCGACACCCACCAGGCCGACGGCGGCTACTACGTCACCTACACCGACCAGGTGAACCACGTCGGGTCGGGTGAGCCGGTCCCGTTGCGGGGCGGGGCGAAGTTGTTCGTCATGGCGTACTCGCCGTCCTACGACGAGAACTTCACCACCACCTACCAGCCGGCGAACCCGGCCGAGGTCGTGGACGTGACCGGCTACCGGACGTTCCGGCAGGTCGCCTGGGCCGGCTCGTGGGAGGGCACCACGGACCTCGGTCTCGGTGTCCGCGCACGCCTGCCGTTCCGGGTGTTCACCCTGACCGACCGCATCGTGGTGGACGTCGCCCACCAGTGGTGAGCCGTGGCGGGATCGCCTTCCCGGCGATCCCGCCGCCATCAGGAGAACTGCTGCGGCACAACGGGTGTGAGAGGTACCGGCGACGGGCGTTGCGCCGTGGTCGTCAGCTCGATCCGCCGTCCCTCGTGCGCTGACCGGAGCACGGCGGTCATCGTCTCCAGCACGTGCAGTGCGAGCTCACCACCGGCGCGCGGGGCTCGCCCGTCGGCGGTGACGAGGTCGAGCAGGCCGGTCCCGCGCCCCGCGCCCGTGTAGCCCGCGTCGACGGGAAGGGCCCGCCATCCGTTGCCGTCCAACGGGAAGAGGCGCGTCTCGCCGTCGAAGTGGTTCGGGTCGGGGACCGCGAGCGTGCCGGTCTCGCCGTGCACCTCGATCGGTGCGGCGGTGGTGGCCACCCCGTCGAAGCTGGTCGTGATGGTCGAAAGCGCGCCACTGGCGTGTTCGAGCACGCCGGAGACGTGGGTGTCGACCTCGACCGCGATCCGCCGGCCCGTCCGCGGACCGGAACCGATGACGCGTTCGGTGCGCAGGCGGCTGGCTGCGCCGACCACCGCGCGCACCGGGCCGAGCAGGTGGATCAGCGCGGTGAGGTAGTACGGCCCCATGTCCAGCAACGGACCGCCGCCCGCGACGTAGTAGAAGTCGGGGTCGGGGTGCCAGCGTTCGTGTCCCGGCGTGATCATCACGGCCGTCGCGGAGAGCGGCCGTCCGATGAGCCCGCCGTCGATCGCCGCCCGCGCGGTCTGCGTGCCCGTGCCGAGGACGGTGTCCGGTGCGCAGCCGACCCGCACGCCGGCCGCCGCGGCCCGGTCGATGACCTCCCTGCCGTCGGAGAACGTGACGGCGAGCGGTTTCTCGACGAAGACGTTCTTGCCGGCGTCGATCGCGCGGAGCGTGATCTCGGCGTGGGCCGCGGGGACGGTGAGGTTGAGGACCGTGTCGACGTCCGCGCCGCCGAGCAGGCGCTCGACGCCGACCGCCTCGGCGCCCGGCAGCTCGGCCGCGACGGCGGCCGCACGGGCGGGGTCGAGGTCGGCGACGGCGGTGACGCGCACCGCGGGGTGGTCGCGCAAGGTGGTCAGGTAGGCGCCGGAGATGAACCCCAGACCTACGATGCCGATGCGGTGCGGGTCGCCCACGACATCCCCCTCGTGATGACGGCTCGGACACTCGGATGCTCCAGCACGTCCAGGCTGTGGCCCGGAGTGGTCACCACGATCCTTCCGGCACCCCACCGGCGGGTCCAGATCGCCGGGCAGGTGACCGGCCGGTGCCACGGGTGCCACGGCCGGACGGGGTGGGTCGTGGTGGCCAGGACGTCGACCAGGTCGTCGTGCAGCACCCAGTACTGCTCGGTGACCAGCTCGAAGTCCTCGACGCCCGCGGTGACCGGGTGCTCCCGGCCGAGCGCGGTGATGTTCACGGTGTACGGCAGGAAGTTGTCCTCCTGCCCGCCCTGGCGCTCGCACGGCTCCTTGCCCGGATGCGTGACGAACTGGCCGCCCACCAGGTGCAGGTAGTCCGCCGACGCGCGGAACGAGTCCGCGATGCCGCCGTGCCAGCCGGTGAACCCGGTGCCGGCCTCGACCGCGGCGCGCAGCCCGGCCAGTTGCCCGGGGGTGATCTCCGACATCGTCACGCACTGCACGACCAGGTCGGTGCGCGCCATCTCGGCGGCGTCGGCGTACACCTCGGTCGACTCCTCGACCCGGACGTCGTAGCCGTTCTGCTGCAGGAAGGGGAGGAACAGCTCGGTGGCTTCCACCGGCCGGTGGCCTTCCCAGCCACCGCGGACCACCAGCGCTTTCGGCCGTGCCACATCCACCCCCTGGGAAACCGCTTACCCCGTGCCGTTCGAGGAACTGCTCGACCGGCACACTCCGGACTGCACACTGCCGGGCACGTGATCGTTGGTCAAGATCGGGCGTTACCGCCTCGTCGTCAACCAGTGCCGCAACTGCCGGAAGTGCGCGTTCGCCGCCTCGACGGCGGCCGCCGCGTCCCCGGCGGGCAGCACGGCCGCGGCCATCGCGCCGAACTCGCCGAACCTCCGCCGCGCGGTCCCGTCCCCGGCGAAGAACGACACCGGCGCCGGTCCGAGCGCGTCGGTCACCCACCGCGTGATCAGCCGGCCGCCGAGCCGCGCGCCCTCGACGACGTACAGGGAGCCGATGAGCGCCGGAAGCGCCTCGACGTCGGGCGGACCCGACCGCGGCACCGCCGCCACCCGTTCTTCGGTCCACCCGAGTCCGCGCAGGTCGTCGGTGAGCTGTGCGGCCCCCGGCGACAGCACCCACGGCAGGCGGTGCGCGGTCGCCGACGCCTCCAGCGCCTTCTCCAACGGCTCGTGGAACCCCAGGAAGGCCGCGAGCACGTCCTCGTAGCGCGATGATGTGATGCACTGGGGCCGGAAGCCGACAGCGTCTTCCAGCGCGAGGTGAGCGGCACGGGTGTCGGTGCGCAGGCGCGCCAGGAGGCTCACCGCCGCCATCCTAGTTCGGAATGCCGCGAAACAGTCGAACCGGATCGGCCGCCGGTGCGAACCACGGACAGCACCCGTGCGTCCAACCCGCACTCGACGACCGGGGTGAGGACGTGCATGGACGCTGGGGAAGAGGTCGTGGTGGGAGGTTCCGGAACGCGGACGACGCTCGATCTCGGCGACGGCGACGGCGAGCTGCGCCGGGCCCGCGCCTGGGTGCGAGGTCAGCTCGAAGGTCTGACGGCCGACCAGGCGGAGGACGTGGTGCTCGTGGCCGACGAGCTGGTGTCGAACGCGCTGCGCCACGGCAGCGCCCCGCGCAGGCTGCTGCTCGTGCGCGACGACGGGTTCCTGCGCTTCGAGGTGGAGGACGGCTCACCGGCGGCGGCCAGGCCCACCGAGGGCACGATCAGGGGCGGCCGGGGGCTGACGCTGGTCGGCGCGCTGTCGTCGAGCTGGGGACAGCGATCCACCGGGCGCGGCAAGGTGGTGTGGGCCGAGTTCGTCCTGGGGTGACGGTCACCGCGCGACGGCCCGCGGTGGCGGACCGGGCCGGGTGAAGTCGTTGGAGTGCCAGTACGCCACCGCGCCCTGCAGCACTGTCCGGAACAGCGTGAAGTTCACCGGCTTGTAGACGTAGCTGTCGGCGCCCGCCTCGTAGCACCGGTCGATGTCCGCCGAGGTCGTCGACGACGTGAACACGACGACGAGCACGTCGCACAGCCGCGGGTCCTCGTCGGCGCGCAGGTCCGAGAGCACCCGGTAGCCGTCCGCGCCCGGCATGTTCAGGTCGAGCAGCACCAGCACGGGGTGCGGCAGGGCCGGGTCGCGCAACCGGTCCGCGACGCGCTGGCCGTCCGGGAGGAACTCCAGCACGAGCTCCGGGAACGACCGGGACAGCGCCCGCTGGATCGCCTCCCGGTCCTCCTCACTGTCCTCGACGACCAGCACCACCTGTTCGCCACCGGCGGTCACAGGACCTCCCACCACGTCTGCCCGTTCCCGCTGATCTCGATGCGCGCCCACTCCGCGTCCCCGTCCACCGTGACGGTCACCTCTCCCGGTTCCGGGGACACCGTGAGCCGGTCGGGCACGTCCTGGCTGCCCAGCGACCGCGCGGCGGCGAGCGCGGCGTCCGGTGCTCGCTCCGCCGGGAGCACGGCGTCGAGCGCCCGGTGTCCCCGGTAGCGGATCAGCAGCACCGCCGCGTCGTCGTCCACGGCGTAGCGGCCGTCGCCCGCGACCAGGGCGGCGGCCAGCTCGGGCAGCGGCAGGTCGTGCAGCGCGGACAGCGTCGGCTCCAGGTCGGCGTCGCCGAAGAACGCGCCGGCGGAGTCCCGCGCCTCGACCAGCCCGTCGGTGAACAACACGACGGCGTCGCCGGGCCGGAGCACGTCGTCGGCCTGGGTGAACGTCAGCTCGTCGAGCACGCCGACCAGCTGGCCGCGGCACACCGTCTCCTCGACCCCGCCGTCGCGCCGGATGATGATCGGCGGCGGGTGCCCTGCGGTGAGCGTCCGCATGGGCAGACCACCGGGGCCGGGGGTGCCGAACGTGACCGCGGCCAGGGTCAGGAACTTGCCGACCTGGTTGCGCAGCATCTTGGCGTTGAGCTGACGGACCGCGTCCTCGGGCCGGCCGCCCTCCTCGAGGATCGTCTCGACGGTGTGCCGGGCGAGTCCGGTGAGCGCGGCGGCCGCGGCTCCGCGTCCGCACACGTCGCCGATGAGCGCGGTGAACCGGCCGCCGGGCTGTTCGACGACGCCGTAGAAGTCGCCGCCGACGTCGAGCAGGTGGCCCGCCACGTTGTAGCCGGTGGCGATCTCGACGCCGGCCAGGTCGGGCAGCACCGAGGGCAGCAGGTGCAGCTGGAGCTCCTCGACCTCGGCCCGCCGCTGGCTGTACAGGGTCGCGTTGTCGATGGCGAGCGCCGCGCGGTTGGCGATGTCCAGCACGAACTCGCGCGTGGGCACCCGGCGGGCTCCGGCGCGGTGGAAGAACGTGAGCACGCCCAGCACCCGGCCGCGTGCCCGCAGGACCGCGCTGGTCATCAGCTCCAGGCCGACGTCCTCCGGCAGCAGCGACGGCGCCGGGCCGGCCTCGTCCTCGGTCAGCGGCACCCCCGCCCAGCGGCCGTGGCGCAGGTGGTCCTCCAGCAGGCGTTCGCGCTGCGCGTCGACGTGGGCGGCGGCGATCTGCACCAGGGCGTC
>NZ_DASVFL010000109.1:0-32561 GCF_036380075.1 Lentzea sp.
CTGTGGACCGATGTCGACGCGGAGGTGGCCCGCGACCTCGCCGATGCGAAGCTGATCGGGGATCGGAAGGCGTGGAAACGGTGGCGAAGCATGAGCTTCGGCAGGCGGGACGGCGGCCTTGTGCAAGTTGATCTTACCGCGGCCACCGACGACGTGACGTTCCCGTGGAGCGGCATGAACCGCTACTGGAACCTGCACACCCTGAACGCCATGGACCGTGCGGGGATGATCGAAGTCGACTGGCCGGTGCGGCCCGACATCCCGGTCGATACCCCGGAGGATGAGGTCCAGGAGCTCTTCGCAGCACATCGGGAGTCGACCGCTGTGCGTATCCTGCAGAGCGATCTCGGCTACGAGGACCGGTTCCGGCAACGCTTCCGCGAAGCGCAGTCGCGGAGTCGTGCCTCCTCCGCCGCCTCGTCGGAATCCGCGATGGCGATCTTGAACGGGCTGGACAAGTGCGTGAACAGGTTCCTCGTCGACCACTACGGCTTGACCACGGAATCAGGACGGTTGACGGTCGTTCGGCAATGCGGAGGATGTCCCGCCTGCCGCGCCGCGTACGAGTCACCCGCAGTCTCGACCTATCCGGCTGTTCCCCTGTGGGATGGCGTGCTCAGCGTTGATCCACCGGCATCGTTGAGCACTCTCGCCGAGGCCGGGCGCCTCTGCGTCTGGGTCGACGGAACCGACCCCGGCGCTGAAGCCGAGGTCGTCAAGCGGTTCATAGCACACGGGGTGACGGCGCTCGTCTCCTCGCAACAGTGGTCCCCGGTCCCAGGCAAGACCGATCGACTCTGGTGGGAAGATCGAGTCGTGGATAAATTCGGCCACGGCGTCGACCTCCGCGTTCCGACGCTCGTCCGCATCCAGGGCGACGACCCACCACCAGCCGAGGCGGCTCTCCTGCTGTCCAAGTTGTCTCACGGACCGTTGACCGTGGTGTTGACGACGGAGGATCAGCCGAGCCCGTTCGACCACCGGGTCCTCCTCAGGGAATCCTGGGGCCCTGCGTATCGCGCCGATCAAATACTGCGGAGGCTGTAGATGGCTCTCCTGACGCCACCGGACATCTTGCCGGAGGCCATGCGCTTCCTGGTGCGTGGCCTGCTCACGCTCAAGGAGGGCGAAGCGGACCGGGACGAACTCATCGACCTTGTCGCTCCATCTGGTCTGGTGGAGGCAATGAGGCCACTTGGCACGGAGGTGGCTCTCGACGAGGCTGATGAAGAAGTGCCGGGCAAAGCCGGGCAACCGCGTGCCGGAGGCAATCTCATCGCCAACCACTCGCTCGACGCACTGCGCATGCTTGGTCTGGTCGAACAGGACAGCGGGCGGATCAGGGTGGCGGATGCTGTGGCCTGCCACTGGAGTCGTCCAGCGGACGTCGCCCCACGCGCCTTCCGGGATTTCCTCCTGGACAACATTTTCGCCATCGAAGAAGGCGAGTCGGTTCCGAAAAGGCTCGACGACACCGCCGACCTGTTGCGGGCTTTGGAGATCCTCTACACGACCGAGAACCCCCTATGGCCCTGCGACCGCTTCGAGGCCGCCAAAGGCAGCGTTCGAGGCCAGCGCAGCTTCCGCGAAACGCAGATAGCTGTGCTAGGACCTGACCAGGACAAGTGGCCTGTGCGCAACGCGACGCGGTGGACGGCGTTCCGTCGCTGGGCGGCGTACCTCGGGTTGGCGCGTCAAGTCGGTTCCACCGGCATCATCGCGGACGCGAGCCAGGCTCTTGCGGTTCGTCTTTCTGGGCTCCCCAGCGGTTCGTTCGACATCGCCGACTTCGTCTCGCGATGCGCTGAGGCCCTGCCCTTGCTCGACGGTGGCGTCCTGCAATCGCGCCACGATCGCGAACGCACGGGGGCGGCCGAGGTCATGTCACCGGCGTTGTCCACGTCGATGGCACAGTTGGAGGCCGAAGAAATGGTGACGTTGGACAAGCGGAGTGACACGGGGGTGCGTATCCTCCGCCTCCGTGCCGACCGGTCGAGGGATCGCTTGGTCACCACCGTCGAGTGGATGCGCGAAGCTCGGGAAGGCGGGACCGCATGAGCGGCAACCTCGTGTGCTGGGAGCGAGGTGCCGTTGCTTTCGCGACGCAGGTCGACGTCGGGGGACTCGAACTGGGCGACGAGCGCGCCGAAGCCGTGTTCTCCTCGATCCACCACTCCCTGCCGCTCAACCAAGTTCGGGATGTAAAGAGCAAGCAGAGTTCGGACGCCACCGAGCAGGAACTCCTCCGAGCCTTCACCAGGCCCGTCGAAGCGAACGAACCACTGCTGGTCTTCGTCACCGGTCACAAAGGCACGGGCAAGAGCCATCTCGTGCGGTGGCTCAAGTCTCAGATTGGTCCTCAACCGACGTGGCACATCGTCTACATCGAGAAGCGGAACACCAACCTGAGGCGGGTGATCGAGCGAATCCTCGATGGCATCGACACGCCACGGGCAGGGCAACTCCGGGAGGCGCTGGCCAAGGCCGGGGCCGAGATCGCGAGCGACGAGGAGGCGATGAACGCACTGCTTGCGCGCTTGGACCACCTCGTGACCTTCGACCGGGCGGTCGAGTTGAAGGAGTTGTCCGACCTCACGCCCGCGGAACTCGCCGACCTGAGGTCCCGGACGCACCGCCTGCTGGGTGATTTCACGTTCCGCGCGGAGCTCAGCAAGCCCGGAGGTCCTGTTCACCGGATCGTGCGGCTGGCCCGTGGGGGCGCGGGCGCCAGCGAGACCGATGAGGAGGAACTGCACCTGACCGAGCAGGACCTGATGGTCGATCCGGCTCGCTTCGAGGACGCCGGTCGGCAGTTTCAATCCCTGGTGCAGAGCGTGGTCGCCACGAAGGGACTGCGGACGGACATCGCCGTGCTGTGCGACTCCTACCTGGAACGGGCTAAGGCCGAAGTCTTCACCGGACCCAGCACCGATCTTCTGGAGGTCTTCGAGGACGTTCGCAAGGAGATTGCGGCCCGGAACCAGGAACTGTGCCTCTTCGTGGAGGATCTGGTCCTCCTGCACGGCATCGACAAACAGTTGGCGCAAGCGCTCACCGTGCCCGCCGACTCGCAATTGTGCAAGTTGCGGGCAGCCATTGCGGTCACCGACGGTTATCTGGCCTCTGTCGACACGTTCGCCGATCGTGGAGTCCACTTCAGGATCGATGTCAACCCTGCTGCCATCGGCGCATCCGGTCTGCGCGACTTCGTGGGTCGCTACCTGAACGTAGGCCGCCTGTCCGAGGAAAAACTCCTCGCGCGATCGGACGAGGACGACCCGAACGCCGCCATGGCGAACGCGTGCAGGGGTTGTCCTGTTCGAGAGCAGTGCCATGAGACCTTCGGAACGTCCAGCCTCGGGCACGGTCTCTACCCGTTCAACGGCATCGCCCTGGACCGCTTGGTCGAGTTGGCCAGTGCCGAGGAGTTCAAGCCAAGGGAGATTCTCCGCCAGGTGATCCGCGCATCGCTCGACACCGCGGAGGAAGAACTCCCCATCGGTGGAGTGTTCCCCTCGGACGACTTCGCCCGGACGCTGGACGGGAAGCGACAAGCCGTGCCGGTGGAAACGCGAACCGCCATACGACGGCATAACAAGGTCAGTCCTCAGGCGGAGTTGAGCCTCCGTGCGTTTTACGCGGAGAACCCACCGGCTGTCGATGCCGACGTGCAGAAGATCGCGCACTACCTAGGTGTGCGCCTGAGCGCGATCGAGGAAGAAGCCGATGAAGTCGGGGGCGAAACCGAGGCTGGGGAGGCACGCCCCGACGACAAGAACGATCGCGCGGCGGTGCCACCCGAAACGAACAGGGTCGACGAGTTCGAGCAGTGGGCTGCCGGTGGCTTCCTGTCGACTGAAACCGCCCACAAGATTCGCACTTGGATCTGTGAAACGGCGGTTGCCTACCTGCAAGAAGGACCGTACGGGCTGCCCATCGGTCGAATGCCGAAGGGATCGGGCAAGACCACGTGGCGCGTCGGTTCGTACGAGATGCGGTACACCGACATCGACATCGACAACGCCGCGGGCGCTGGAGCGCTGAAGTCAGAGAACCCGTTCCGTATCGAGGTCAACGATGAGAACGCACTGATGCTGCGAGGTGTGCTGGAAGCATCGAAGGGTGCCCCCCTGGACGCGGTCGACGGCGGCACTTGGTTCTTCTCGTTGCAGGCGAGGATTGCACGGTACGCCGACAGCATCGCGCGCCTGGCGCGGTCGAAGAGCGCGGCCGAGTTGTCGACTGCGGTCCGCGCTCTCACTGTCCTGCGCAACGCCGCGCCCACCCCAGGGACGACGGTCAGGCAGGCCCTGCCTGCCATGCTCGCCCAACCCGTCTGCACGAGCGCGGCTGCGCAGTCCTTCCTCAGGGAAACCAGGAGTGCCCGGGATCGTGCCCTGACCGTGCTCCGGAACCACGCCACGACCGCCAAGGGCGGCGGAAAGCCCTCTCTGGTGGATGTAGGGCTCGTCTACTCGGAGATCCAGGCGTGTTTGAAGGTCAGGTCGTTCGACAGTCGGGAGATCGGTGACGACGGGGAGTTGCTGCAGAATCTGCAGGTAAAACTCGAGAGGGCGTCCAAGCGGGCGTGGACTGAACTTGGCGAGACGATCGCAGCACTGGAGCGCCTCATCGACCCAGGTGAAGACTTGGCCGCGACAATGAGGATGGTTCAGCGGCTCGTCGATCAGAGCCACGACAGTGGAAAGCTGCCGAGCCGGAACACCCAGGCTGTCTACAACGCCGCCGCGGAGAAGGTCAAACCCGCGATGATGACGCTCTACCGCAAACTCGCCAAGGTGGTGGCTTCGCCGGGAACAGAAGATCTCTGGGAAGTGCGCGACGACCCGATGCCCAAGTTGCAGGCGCTCCACCATTACGCCGATGTGACGAACAAAGTGCTCTTCGGGCTTGAAGCCTCCCTCGCCGAATCCGGTGCCGGCGGTGCGGCTATCGACACCGAGGAGTTGATCGGATCGTTGAGAGGGCTCGCCGACGCGATGGACGCCGTGACCGGGTTGGAGAAGCGATGATGACGAAACCACTCCTCACGCGGGCCGAAGCGCTCTTGAACCGGTTGGTGCAGGTGCGTGAGCAGGAGCAGGACATCGAGTTGCGCGCCACCGTCGAACGCGTGCAGAGCAGAGCCCGTCGGGCCTGGGACGTCCTTGCCGAGGTTGCGCAGGCCGCCCCCGCCCTCAAAGAACTTGGAGTTCGGCTACCTGTCGTGCCGAACTCGCCCTCGATCGATGTTGCCAAGGCCAAGAGCACCTTGCGGAAGACCGCCGAATCCATCGTAGGGACTGATCTGAGCACAACCGTCGAACGCATCAAGGTGCAGTCAGTGAACCAGGCGCTCGAAGCCGGCGAGAAGATCGCCAGGACAGTTGTGGTCGATCTCAACGGAGCCGTTGACGCGAGGCGTGTCGAGTTGTTGCCGCACGGGACAGACCGGCCTGTTGTGTCCTACCCCGGCGTCGAAGACTCGCTCGTGGTCGGCCTGCGGAACGTTCAGCGGAGTTTGCGCTTCAAGGTGGAAAGTCTCCGCGTTCGAGATCTCGTGCCGCACCTGGACGGCGTCCTGCGGAACGTCGAGAGGTGGAAGCGTGAACGTCCCCAACTGGACGCGGCGCTGGCGGATCACCACCCGGAGGTGAAGGAGTTTCTCCGCAGGGCTGCTACCGACGAAGGCGCACCCTGGCACCTCGTCACACCGCAGGTCCAGCAGTGGCTCGCAGACCCGGCGCACACCGCGTTGCTCAAGGTGGTGCTGCGAGCGTGAGCACCACCCCACGCCCAGCCCTCTTGAGAGCACTCGATCTGATCGAGGAGGTCGAGGCCCGCAACCTGGCATGGGGCCTCCTCGACGAGTCCTGGAGCAGGGAAGACGTTCTCACCTTGCTGGCCGATCGCTGGGAGGAGGGGAACCCCGAGACGTGCCTCCGCGACCTCGTTGAGGCCAACCTGCTGGTCGAACTGCCTGCGGAGTGGCCGAATCGATACCGGAGCAGGATGTCCGAGGTGGTCCGGTTATTCAGTCGCCTGCGCCAACTCTTTCCGGGCAGACCGTGGCAATCCGGCAGCCGGTTGGTCTCGGACGTGAGGTTTCTACGTCGTCCGCGAACTTTCTCGGTGCGTGACCTCGACGTCGAGGAGTGCGTCGACCGGCTCACCGGTCTGGGAGTGCCGGATTCGGTGCTGGTGGAGATTCGTCGCCTCCTGAACGGGAGGAAGCTGTCCCGGTTCCAGTTGGATGCCACTGCCGCCGTCACGTCGGCGACGCAGCCCGGCGAAGATCGCGGCGTCGTGGTCGGCGCGGGCACTGGTAGCGGCAAGACCTTGGCGTTCTACCTACCCGCGCTCGCTCAGATGGCGGCCGCGGGAAGTGACGGCTCGACGGCGGTCGCCATCTACCCGCGGAACGAACTCCTGAAAGACCAGTTCGCCACCGCGTTGTCGGAGATCCGAAGCCTGCGACGCGCGGGTGGGAGAGCCCTCACCATCGGCGCTTACTTCGGTCCCACGCCCTTCGGTACTTACACCGAACTCGACAAGCGCAGCGGTTGGTTCCGGCGGGACGGTCGGTTGATCTGCCCGTTCCTGACATGCCCCGCACCCGATCCCGACCACAACGCTGCCACCTGCGGCGGTCCCCTGGCTTGGGTGAAACCCAAGGCAGCTCCCAACGACGTCCAGTGGGGGCACCTGCTCTGCCTGCGTTGCGGGGATAAGGTCAAGTCGGACGAGTTGCTGCTGACTAGGAAGGCGATGCAGAAGCAGCAGCCCGACATCCTCTTCACCACAACGGAGATGCTGAACCAGCAGTTGAGCGACGGGTGGTCCAGGCACGTCTTCGGAGTTGGAGCGAGGGCTAGCCGCCGACCGAACCTCGTCCTGCTGGACGAGGTGCACACCTATGCGGGCACCAGTGGGGCTCAGGTCGCTTTTCTGCTCCGTCGGTGGCGTAAGCTGCTGGAAAGGCCGGTCACCTGGGTGGGGCTGAGCGCTACCCTCGCGAATGCGGAGACGTTCTTCGCCGACCTCTGCGGCGTCCCCGTCGACGCCGTGGCGGACATCCGTCCAGACCCTGGAGATCTCAAGCCCCAGGGCAGTGAGTATCAACTTCTCCTGCGCGGGGATCCCGCCTCGCAGTCCGCCCTGCTGTCGACCACCATCCAGAGCCTCATGCTGCTCAGGAGAGTTCTCGAGGAGAAGGACGCAGAGCTGGACAACCCGTACGGTACGCGGGTTTTCGCCTTCCTCGAGAACCTCGATCTGGTCAACCGGCTCTACCGGCAATTGCTCGACGCCGAAGGGCGCAACCCGCTGGGAGAGCGTGACGCCAGCAGCACGGTACTGGCCGCACTGCGCATCAGGCAATACGCGGAGCACAGCCAGCTCGTCGAGGACTTCAAGGAGTGGGAGCGCGACGGTCAGCACTGGTGGCTGGCGGAGAAACTCGGGTTCGGCGATCGTTCGCTGGAAATTTCACGCACTTCGTCGCAGGACATCGGCGTTGACTCGGAAGCCGACATCGTGGTGGCGACTTCCGCGCTCGAAGTCGGGTACGACGATCCCCGCGTGGGTGCGGTTCTCCAGCACAAGGCGCCCCGGGACATCGCCCAATTCCTCCAGCGGCGGGGGCGGGCAGGCCGGTTGCAGGTCCAGCGGCCGTGGACGGTCGTGGTGCTGTCCGATTACGGCCGCGATCGCCTCGCTTACCAGTCCTATGAGTCGATCCTGGACCCCTCCGTTCCCGCCAAGAGTTTGCCCATGGGCAATCAGGCCGTCCGGAAAATGCAGGCCGCGATGTGCCTTATCGACTGGATGGCCGTTCGGCTCGGTGTGGATGGCAGGCAACGCTGGTCGCCGCGCAAGGTGCTGTCCAAGCCGGACGAGGACGGCAAGGACCGGAAGTATGTCGAGGCGTGCCTCCGCTTGTTGGAGGAGGTGCTGGACGGGAAGCAAGCTCAGCAGGACCTGGTGGACTTCGTGCGGGTGAGCCTTGGGCTCGACACGGAGGAAACCTGGAGCGTCTGCTGGGAACACCCTCGTTCGCTCCTGCTGGAGGTCGTGCCTACCGCGCATCGGCGTCTGAGCAGTCAGTGGGCCACCGTGCAGAGGCACAAGGTGAAGCCGAACACGGACGTCGTGACCCGGCAGCCGCTACCCGAGTACATTCCGTCTACCCTTTTCGCTGATCTCGAACTGCCGGAGGTCGAGGTCGTCCCGCCGGTCGATTACGACCCGGCGGCCGACACTTCGCTCCCGGTGGGGATGGGGCTCAGTGAGTTGACCCCCGGCAAGGTCACACTCCGGTGGGCGGTCCGCAAAGTGCGCGGCCTGTGGATCGAGGTCCCGGAGTCGGGTGTGGTTGACCTGGACCAGAGACTGGCTCCGGAGGGCGAGGTGGTGGCACAGGTGTCGACGCCGAACGGTTTGGTGCCGATCGTGCGCCCCCTGCGCATCCACCCCGAGATCCCCGGCTCTGGGGTGATGCCCACGTCGAACGGCAGGCTCCGCTGGCGGTTCCTAGTTGACCGCGACGTCGAGGGCACGGTCATGCCCCGCCCGCGGAATGGCCCCTTGGGAGAGTTGATTCCGAAGGTGGAGGCGCACCTTAACGTCGATCGGGGCCCATTGCGGACGTGGCGGTACGCGCTCGAAGGTGTTGCGGAAGTGGTGACCCGTACCGGCAGAGATCGTCGCGAGTACACGTTCACCAGTAACGGAGCACCTGCGGCTGTCGGCTTCGCGAGCGCAGTCGACGCACTCGTGGTCACGATCGCCGTGCCTAAGTCCGTCACCGACTTCCAGTTCCACAGCGACGAGGCGAGGCTCCGGCAGTTGCGGACGGATCGGTTCGCCGCCCTGGCCAAGCAAGGGCTTGAGGCACATGGGCTCGGCCCGTTCGCGGCCACGTGGGTCACGGACGTCGTCGTGTCCGTCGCCGCCGCCGCGGTGCTCCACGGGCCTGGGCTGGATGGCTTGGTCGGGATGGCGCCACAGCAGTGGCGCACCATGGCCGCAGAGGTGGTCGACGGTGTCCTGGTCGCCACCGCCCACACCGAACTCGACGACACGCCGCTGCGGGACACAGTGCTGGAAGCACTCGAGGACCACGCTGTGGTGCAGGCCCTGGAGGAGGTCATCCCGGTCCTCGGTGAAGACCCTGACGAGACCTGGCTGCCGTGGCTCCGCGCCCGGTTCCTGCAGACCGTCGCTGCGGCTTGGCAATCCGCAGCGCAGCAGATCTGCCTAGACTTCAACGTCGACACCGACGCACTGGTGGACGTCCTGGACGAGGGCGGCTTCCATGCCCATGTTGTGGTGTCGGATGCTGTTCCCGGCGGGGGCGGCCTTGCCGAGGCGCTCGCCCGGCGCATCGCCGACGACCCACGTCGGTTCGACGCCCTGGTCGCAGCCGCGTCCGAGCCTTCCGACACCGAGGAGGTCGACCCCTCGTTGCGGCGGGCGCTGGACCTCATGGCCGATGACTCCGGGATCGCCGAGGCGGTTGCCGAGTTCAGGACGGAGGTTTCCGACCGTCTCACGAGTTGGCAGTCGCTCGTGTCCCGATTCGCGGAGGAAGGCGTACCGCGCACTCACGTCAACCTCTCCGCCTTGTCCACGCGTATCTTCCGACCGGGCTCCAACAACGAGAGTGACGACCTGCTGCGCCTGCTCCTGAAGAGGTGGGACGAGTTCGACGTCCTGGCGGGGTTCGCCGTCGACCACCGAGCGGTATGCGCCTTCCTCGCCGCTGATGAGGAGGTGCTCGACCGGTTGAAGCGCATCGCGAACTCGACCGATGACAGGGACTGGTCGACCAGGGCTCAGTCGGTGTTGCTCAGCCTGTTGTGGACGCGGGCATGCGCTCGGCGTCCGGAGAGCTTGCGGGCAAGCAACCGCTTCTTGTCCGATCCGCCGGCCACAGAGAGGACGTTGCTCCGCGACGCCCTTCCTGAACGGCCGCGAGGAGTCGATGTCGACGTAGATGAGTGGCGAAGTGCCCTCGTGGTGGCGTTGCGTACCTGGGGTGCCGCACATGTCTCCAGTGAATCGGGTGACATGCCCGCACTGGTGCGTGCACTGCGAAGTCTTGTCGTGGACCCGCTGGAGATCGACTGGCTGCACGCGTACCCGCACTTCGACGGAGTCGTCAGGGAGAATGGTCGGTATTCGGTGTCCGTGACCCTGCAAGAGGCGCCCCAATGATGACCAGGTTGATCCACAGAAGGGCTGCGTCGCCGAGTCGCGACATCGCCGAGTGCCTGGAAGGTCTGCTCCTGACGGAACTGCTCAACCCGGGAGCCCGCCTGCTCGTCGTGTCTCCGTGGATGTCGGATTTCCCCGCGCTGGACAACCGGGGAGGTGGGTTCACAGCGCTCGACCCTTCCTGGACCGCGACCTTCGTGCCGTTCTCGTCCGTGCTCCGGGCACTGCTCATGCGGGGCGTCGCGGTCCGGATCGCCTGCGGTCCTGGCGAACGGGAGAACGAACTCATCGACCGGATCGAACAGGGAGCGGCACTGGACGGGACGACTGCCCACTTCGAGTCGCGACGCCTCCCGCGTGATCGCAACCTCCTCAGCCACGAGAAGGCTCTGGTCGCGGATTCCTGGGCGATCTACGGTTCGATGAACCTGACCTACAGCGGGGTTTCGATGAACGGAGAGTTGATCACCGTCACCACCGATGGTGCCACCATCGCGACCGTGACCACCGAACTGCTCGGTCTGTTCGCATGAGCGGTGTCGACCGCGCCACGGCGTGGAACACCTTCGTGACGGCGTTCTTCTCGGGAAATAACCAGTTCACCGCGACCAGCAACGAAGTCGTGGAGTGGATGGTCACCCATGCGGAGAAGGCGTGGTTGACAGAGCCCTCTTCACCGTTCTTCCTCCCGATGAAGGTCGCGGGGTGGACGTACTGGTACGCGATCTGCCCGGACCGCGATCAGCGCCTGTGGGTGCGAGATCTGATCCGGGCCCATGTCGGTTCCTGGATCGTCTTCGACGGGTGGGTGGTGCCGGACGACTCCCACCAAGCCATGGACGCCGAAGTGCGGAGCTTGGTGGGTCCTGAGGGCTGTTCGTTCCGCTTCCTCATCCCCAAGCACCCGAACGCCGGGACCAAGGTCAAGGAAAGCCTGGAGCGCCTCACCCGGATGCTCGCAGCACGTCCTCACCGCAAGGTGCGTTTGACACCGCCCCTGGGCACGTTGATCGGCGACTTCTGGGATGCTTGTGCGTCAGGGGCACAGGTCCGGGCCGAGGAGTTGCTCGCCCAGTTGGAGCGGGATCACCGGCTCTCGAAAACGAACAGGCTGTTCCTGCGGCTCCAGTATCTCGCTGTTTTCGAGCAGTGGGACAGCTTGGAGAGCCTGGAGCAGTTGCCTGACCTGCTTCGGCTTGACCGACCCGTGCTGGCCTCCGACGCCTTGGCACGCCTCGCCTTGGCGCGCCTTCCTGAACAGGCGGACCTGGAGCAGTTCGGGCATGCCATGGCGAAGTTCGGCTGTCTGGTCCCCTCCGTCACGGCGATCAGGTCACCGGCGGGTGCCCGGTATTATGCCTACTGGTCCCTAGCTTCGGGCGAGCCGGTCGCCGATGTCGTGTCACGTCTGCTGGAAGCGGGCTGGCTGGATCACGCGCGGGGGCACCAGGGACTCGCTTCGCTGCTCTCCGCACGGGTCGATCCCGATCCGCTGGTCGCCGTCGAGACCGATCCGGAGAACTTGCGGAACGCCGTCGTCGAGAAGCGATTCGACGCGGCCATCGACATGATCGCCACGGCGGCGCCCACCGCCGCCCTGCTTCCCGTGCTCGCCGACCTGTTGGTCGAGACCTTCCACCCCCGGTTGATCGACCTGTACAAGCAGTGGCGGAGCGCGCTGGACGCGGTGAAGCCAGACAGCGTGCTGTCCCGCCGGTTGGTCGGCGAGACGCGGGAGCTGGATCTCGTCACCGTGGACTTCGGCCAGGCCATCGAGCAAGCTTTCACCGCGGTGACGGCGGTCGAACGGACGCGAGCGCTGGAGAACTTGAGTGCCCAGGCCGTACCGCGATTGATGCGCGTCGGCGCACTCGCCGACGTCATGGAGGCCGTGCGACCGCTGAGCCAGGAACTCGGGGCGAGCATGCTCCCCGAACTCGTTGACCTGTTGTTGAACCTGGAGCGGGACCTGTTCGGTGCGGCAGGTGACGTTCCAGGCATCCAGGACCTCCGGCTGCTTGTGGTCGAGGTGTGGGCTCTGGGGGACCAATCCGGCGACCGGCGGAGGGCTAACCGTCTCCTCGATGTTGTGGGTCGTGCGCTCGATTTCGGAGTGTGGCCGAAAATCTACGACGAAATCGTCGACAATCTGCATGCGGGGTGGAAACCGTTCTTCACCGACGCAGACGTGGCGTTCGGCTTGGAAGCCATCGAGGTGCTCGCCGCCAATCGCCCCGACAGCGGCGTTGCGTTGGATTCCTTCGCAACGCAACTCCTGAGCCGGATCGGCGCGCACAACGCCCACCGGTTCGATGCCGCCCTGCTCGACACGGCACTGGTGCTGGCAACTGAATTCGGTCTAGACCTGAGCGGGGTCCTACAGCGGGAACCCGGTGAAGAGCGTGATGGCGCCGAACGCCTCCGGCTGCCCGATGGCGTTTTCATCGCCATCTATTCCCTGATGGAATCCGCAGCCCGCCGCGCCGCCGAGATTATGAGGCGTCGTCACCCCGGAATCCGTGTGGAGACGCTGGTGGCCAAGGTTGCGACCGACGCACTGCGGTCTGCGGCTCAAACCGCCGATGTCCTGGTTGTCGCTGATAAGGCCGCCGCGCATGCGGCGACGGACGCCCTCAAGGCTGCGCGCGGTAACAAAACCATTCACTACGCCAATGGCAAGGGAACCGCCTCTCTCGTGCGCGCTGTCGTCAACGGCCTGGAAATGGAGTTCGGAAGGTGACCCTGTGCTTGTCGAAGATATCGGCCGTGCAGCTCAGGCGGCGTAGTGGTAACCGTTGAGGATGCCGCCCAGTCGTTGCCGTTGGCGGATGTCGAGGTGGGGTGATGGCTGCTCGGTGATCAGTTCAAAATGAGCTGGCGTGTTGGCTTTGCCTGCGGGACAGAGCATTTCAAGATCGTGATGTGCGTGAGGCGGTCTTGGCCGACGAGCTGTGGGCCCGGCTGGAACCGTTGATTCCGATGTCCCGAAGGCGTTTCCGCTATCCAGGTCGCAGACGTGCCGACGACCGTGCCGCGCTGGAGAGCATCTTCTACGCGGTGCGTACCGGGATCGGTTGGAACCGGCTGCCTACTGCCTTGTTCGGTGCGTCGGGCTCGACCTGCTGGCGGAGGTTGACCGGGTGGCACGAGGCCGGCGCCTGGGCAGCAACTGCATGAGCTGCTGCTCGCCGAACTGCGCGCCGCCGGGCTGCTGGACCTGTCCGCGGCTCTGGTCGACTCCACCCACCTGCGCGCCCTCAAAGGGGGGCCCACACCGGGTCGAGCCCAGTCGACTGCCGCAAACTTGGCTCCAAGCACCACCTGATTACCGACGCCAGCGGCATTCCGTTGGCCGTCACACTCACCGGCGGGCACCGCAACGACGTCACCCAACTGATCCCGCTCATCGACGCCATCCCACTGATCCGCGGCGTCGTCGGCAAACCACGCCGCCGACCGAAGCGGATCTATGCCGACCGCGGCTACGACCACGACAAGTACCGCCGCCTGGTCCGAGCCCGCGGCATCACACCTGTCATCGCCCGCCGCGGCGTCGATCACGGCTCTGGCTTGGGCATGGTTCGATGGCCGGTCGAACGCACCTTCGCCTGGCTCAAAGGCTTCCGGCGACTCCGCATCCGCACCGAACGCCGAGCCGACGTCCATCAAGCCATGCTCAGCCTTGCCTGCTCAATCATCTGCCTGCGCAAACTCATTCTGAACTGATCACTTGGTCGGTTGCTGGTGATGGCAGTGGGTATAGTGAGTGAGTATTGGCGATGCCTCGGTAGTGTCGTGTGTCAAAGTCGGTCATACCACCTGACCTGAGGTTGGACTGCTGTGGGTTCGTACTCGTTGATCAGGCCGCAGAGGACTGGTCGGCAGCGTATCGAGGTGTAGCCCGCTCCGCGCTCGGTCAATCTGGTCGTGGTCGCACGAGTTGCAGTTCTCTGTATCAGCGGCGGCTGAATATTGCCCCACGGTGGTCGCGCGGGTTCTAGTGCATTTCTCAACACACCTGATCATGAAGGGCGTGTTGATGGCGAGGTGCGGGTGGAAGCGCAGACTCGATCTGAAGTCGGAGTGCTGGTTGCTGTTGGCCGCCGGTGTGCGTGGTCGAGGCGTGCAGACGGCTGGGGATCAATCGCAAGACCGGTTATCGGTGGCGGTCGGAGAACAGCGGGCTGTCGCCGGTGAGGCTGCCGAAGCCGGCCCGGTCGAACAGGTTCCTATCCCTGTTGGAGCGACAGCGGATTGCCACGCTGCGTCGGAACGGGCTTGGGGTGCGGAGGCTCGCGGCGATAATCAGTCATGCGCCGTCGACGGTGAGCCGGGAGTTGCGCCGTAATGTGCTACTGACGCTGGTCGTTGACAACCTAAGCGTGGGTGGGGTCTGCTGTAGCAGCCTCTCATACGGGGTCTGGCCGCCGAGGCCGCCGTGTGGGCAGTGGTAGTTGTAGCAGTCCTCCACTCCTTGAGGCGTTCGTTGAACACTTCGGCGTCGCCGATCACCACACCGTCGAGCAGTCGGTAGAACTCTTCGGCGTCGATGCGGTGGGAGCGCTCGGCTTTCCCGTTGAGCCGCGGCGTCGCCGGCCGGATGTAGACGTGGCCGATGCCTTCATCGAGGGTGTGCCAGTGGAACGCGGACTGGAACTCGGCTCCGTTGTCGGTCTGGATCTTCTCGACCTGGAACGGGAAACGGGACAGCACGTAGTCCAGGAACTGGATCGTTGTCTTCTGGTCCGACTTGGGGTAGATCCGTAGACAGGTGCAGTCGTCGATCGCGTGTACTGGTAGTAACGCTTGCGGCGTCCCGGCTGGTCGCTGAGCGGCTCGACGAACTTGACGTCGATTTGCAGTTGGTGGCCGGGGCGTTGCTTCTCGTAGCGCTTCCATCGCTGCTCGCGCCGCTTGTAGCGCTGGGACGCGGGCAGGCGGCTCATACCCAGGCGCTTGAGGATGCGGTAGATCGTTGAGTGCCCGATCTGCACGTCGTGGCAGCGGCGCAGGTACACCTCGATCTTCAGCGGACCGAAGTGGTAGAGCTGCCGCAGATGGATGATCTTTCCGACGACCTCGGGATGGGTGAGGTTCGGGCAGTGCAGCGGGGCGCTGGAGCGGTCCTTGAGTCCCTCGAGTCCTCCTCATCGTAGCGGTGCTTCCAGCGGTAGAACATCGTCCTGCTGATGCCGTAGTAGCGACAGGTCGCGGCCACATTGCCGCTGACCTCGTCCACGTGCTGCAACACGGCTAGGCCGTGTTTTAGATGTGGCGTAGCCAGATGTTGATGGCGGCGACGTGGGCGATGGCCTGGTAACGGACGGCGAGTTTGTCGTAGCGGGTGGCCACGGCCCGGTGCTGCTTGAGCAGACTGATGCCGCACTCGACGGCGTGGCGCTGCTTGTAGATCTTCCGGTCGATCGTGGGTGGCCGTCCGCCGCGGGAGCCTTTGGCTTTGCGGTGGGCGGCTTGGTCGCGGGGCTGGTCGATGGTTGCCTTGATTCTGCGGCGTCGCAGGTAGGCGCGGTTGGCTTTCGAGCTGTATGCCTTGTCTGCCAGAACCCGGTCCGGACGGGTCCTGGCGCGACCGGACCCCAGGCGCGGCACCGTGATCTGGTCGATCACCGGCGTGAACTGGGGGCTGTCGCCCCGCTGTCCGGCGGTGATCAGCAGCGATAACGGCCTGCGGCCCTGCTCGCAGGTCAGGTGCAGTTTGCTGGTCCAGCCGCCACGCGACCGGCCCAGCCCGTGGTCGTCGGGCTCGGTTCCGCCGGCCGGGGTGCCGGGCGGTTCGACCTGCAGATCCCCCTTTTCCGTGCACCGGCGGCATGCTGGTGCGCCCGCGCAATCGTGGAATCCACCGACACGTCCCACACGATCAGCCCGGCAGCATCGGCACGGCCTGCAACGCGGTCAGGATGGCCTGCCAGACTCCGGCCCGCTGCCAGCGGCGGAACAACCCGTACACGGTCTGCCAGGGACCGTACTCAGTCGGGACGTCACGCCACGGGGAACCGACGCGCACCCGCCACCGGATGCCGTCGATCAACTGCCTTTTGCTCCACTTCGGCGGGCGTCCCGGCTTGGCACCGACGGGCAGCAGCGGCTGCAGCACAGCCCATTGCGCGTCGGTCAGGTCGGCCCGCCCCGCTGCCGCTACGCTGGCCACGAGGTCTCCGGTACTGCAGGTTTGCTTGGTCGCTAACCCACTCACCGGAGACCTCGCCACGTTCCGGCACCGACACGCCGCCGATCACCTCACCTTTGAAACACGACCTAGGCGCCGACGAGCACGCCTGACAAGATCCTTCTCGCTCCACACTCGCTCAGCCATTAGCCTGCTCCGGTTCAGGAGTCCAGACTGTCAACAACCTCGGTCAGTTTTAGACCAGGTGCAGTACCACGGTGGCAGGGGCGGCCTGAACAGGCAGTTCACCCGGCGGCTGCGCACCGTTTTCGGTTGCGCAAGCGCCGTCGGCGCGTCGGCCGGCGCAGCACCAGGTTCGTCGTGCCGGCGGAGTTGATCGACCGGCGTCCTTCCGCCGCGCTGGAGCGGACCCGGTACAGCGATTGGGAAAGGAACCTCATCGTGGGCGCCGCTGGCCGCTCGGCGGTCGGCACCCTGGCGACCGCGCCAGCCGCTACCTCCTGTTGGTGCACCTGCCCGTCGACCGCACCGCGGAGGCGGTCCGTGACGCCCTCATCATGGTGCTCAATGGCTTGCCCGAATCGGTGCGGCTGACGTTGACCTGGGACCTGGGCTCGGAGATGGCCTGCCACGAGCAGATCGCGCCGTTGCTGCGGTAAGAAGTGTTTTTCGCTCATCCGGCAAGTCCGTGGCAACGTTGCGATGATCACTCGAATTTGCCGGTGCGGTTGGCGCCTGCGCGGGGTACCGACCCGTTGTGGGTGCGTAGGGACAGTAATCCGATCCCGGCTAACTACTCGGCCGAGCGGCTTGCGGATGATTGCGGTGTGCCCTGCGGATCTCGTCGCGTCGATCGATGCTTGAGACGACGAGTTCCAGGCCGTCTACGACCTGGAAGACCCGATGTACTCTGGATTTCTGGACGAGCCGACCATGGTGGCGTGGCACGAGCGGGTGAGCGGTTGGCCGCGGTATTGCCGGTGCGGGTCGAGTTCCACACCGAGCGTGGAGATCGTGTGTTCGGTGGTTGAGGTTTCATCTGTTGGCGCCGTTCACACGGCGGTGTGTGGAGCTGATCTGGAGCAGACGGTGAAGTTGAAGGGTGTGCGACGGCTTCGAACGCCAGTGAACGGAACCGGTTGACGTGGTGGTAGTCCTTTGCGGACCAAACTGGCAGTGTGAGGGTCAGGGGTTCGAGTCCCCTCAGCTCCACTTGAAGAAGAACCCGTCTGATCTGGCAAATCTCGCCGGTCAGGCGGGTTTTTGCTGTTCTGGCGCCAATCCTGAAATCCACTCCGGATTGTGCCGTCCGCGGCCGCTGGAATTCAGCCGATGCGTTCCTGGTGCGCGAGTGGCGGCGCCGGACGTCCGACGACCGGCGGTTTTCCCGCGAAGCCCCACGACGCCGCTGGTGGCACCACTATCCTCCCCGCCGGAGGGCGCCGAGGAGCGGAGGAGCCATCAGCGGTGTGAGCGTGCGGGTGCTGGGGCCGCTGGAGGTGTGGCGGGACGGTCGGCGCGAAGGGCTCGGCGGTGTCCGGCAGCGGGCGTTGCTCGCGCACCTGGCGTTGCACGCGAACACGGGGGTCTCGCTCGACCAGCTCGTGGAGGCGTTGTGGCCGGTCGCTCGGCCTCGGTCGGTGGTGTCGAACGTGCGCACGTACGTGTGGCAGCTGCGGAAGGTCTTGGACGGGCACCTGCGCACGCAGGGCACCGGGTACGTGCTGGCGGTGGAGCCGGAGGAGCTCGACGCGTTGCTGTTCGAGCAGCTCGTCGCCGAGTCGCGGCGGCGTTCCGGTGCGGCGCTGGAACTGGTGCGGCGCGCGGAGTCCCTGTGGCGCGGGCGGCCGTTGGAGGACCTGCCGGACCACGACGCGTGGGTGCCCGCCATCGCGCGGTTGCAGGAGGCCAGGCTCGCCGCTGTCGAGCACCGGCTCGCGTTGCAGGTGGCCTCGGGTGAGAGTGCCGCCGCGATCCCCGAGCTGCGGGCCCTGCTGGCGGAGCACCCTTACCGCGAGGGGGTGTGCGGGCAGCTCGTGATCGCGTTGCAGCGCGACGACCGGCGTGCGGAGGCGTTGCAGGTCTACTCGGACATGCGTGCGCGGCTCGCCGGCGAGCTCGGGCTGGAACCGGGGCCTGCGTTGCGCGAGGCCCAGCTCGCGGTGCTGCGGGAGGAACCCGCGGGCACGCCGATGCGGCAGCTGCCGCCCTCCGTGTCGGACTTCTGCGGCCGGGCCGGTGAGATCGGTGTGCTGGCCGGGGCGTTGCGGCGCGACTCGGTGTCCGCGCCCGTGGCGGGGGTGACCGGGCCGCCGGGGGTCGGCAAGTCGACGCTCGCGGTCCGGGTGGCGCACCAGGTGAGCGACCACTTCCCGGACGGCCAGCTGCACGTGGACCTCGCCGGGACCGCCGACCGGCCGCGCGAACCGGGTGACGTCATCACGGAGTTGTTGTACGCCTTCGGGATCACCGGCGCCGGGCTGCCGTCCCAGCTCGGCGCGCGGGTGGCCCTGTACCGCTCGCACCTGGCCGGCAAGAGGCTGCTGGTGGTGCTCGACGACGCCGCCTCGGTGAGCCAGGTCGTGCCGCTGCTGCCGGCCGGCGCCGGGTGCGCGGTGCTGGTGACCAGCAGGCGCAGGTTGTCCGAGCTGCCGGGCGCGGTGCAGGTGGAGCTGGCGCCGTTCGACGAGGACGAGGCCACGGCGCTGCTCGCGTGCATCGCCGGTGCCGAACGGGTGGAGGCCCAGCCTGCGGAGGCCGCGGCCGTCGCCCTCGCCTGCGGGCACCTGCCGCTCGCGATCCGGGTGGCGGGCGCCCGGCTCGCGGGGCGCAGCGGGTGGTCGATGCAGGTGCTGCGCGAACGGCTGGTGGACGAGTCGACGCGGTTGCGCGAGCTCAGCTCCGGCGAACTGGCGGTGCGGGCGAGCTTCGACCTCAGCGTCCGGCAGCTCGCCGACCGCGAGCACCGGGCGTTCGTGCGGCTGGCGCTGCTCGGGCCGCACGACTTCCCCGGCTGGGTGGTCGACCCGCTGCTCGGCGAGCCGGACTGCCAGGACCTGCTCGACGAGCTGGTCGACGCGAACCTGCTGCAGTCCTGCGGCGCCGACGGCATCGGGCAGCCCCGCTACCGGTCGCACGACCTGTTGCGCTGCCACGCGCTGGAGCTCGCCGGCGCGGAGCCGGACCGGCACAGTGCGCTGGAACGGACGTTGCGGGCGTGGCTGTGGCTGGCGGTCACGGCGGCGCACCGGCTGCCCGTCACGTTCGGCACGACGATCGCCGCCGTGGAGCGGGTTCCCGCGCCGGAGCACCTGCTGGCCGAGCCGGTGGCGTGGTTCGAGGCGGAACGGCGGACGCTGTGCGGACTGGTCGACCTCGCCGCGGCCGCCGGGCTGGACGAGGTGGCGTGGCAGCTCGCCGCGGCCTGCGTGCCGTTCTTCGACCTGCACAGCCACTACGAGGACTGGGCCAGGACGCACGTGCGGGCCCTGCGGTGCGTTCGCGAGGCCGGGAACGCGGCGGGCGAGGCGGCGTTGCTGCGCGGTCTGGCGCAGGTGCACATCTACCGCGACGAGTTCGCCGACGCCGAGCACCACCTGCGGGCCGCGGGGGAGCTGTACCGGTCGGCCGGCGACGAACGCGGCCAGGGCATCGCCGTGGCGGGCATCGGCGTGGTGCACCGGCTGCGGGCGGAGCACGGGCCTTCGCTGGCCCGCTACACCGAGGCGCTCGCGTTGCTGGAGTCCGCGGGAGACCTGCACTCCGTCGCGCACGTGCGGGCGTCGATCGGCGCGGTGCACAGCGCCCTGGGCTCCCCTGAGGAGGCACGGGAATGGCTGACCGGCGGCCTGCGGCTCGCCGCCGAACTCGGCGACGCCCACCGGGAGGCGCTCGTGCTGGTCCGGCTCGCGGCGCTGTACCGCAGCACGGGCGAGCACGTCGAGGAGCTCGTCAGCGCGCGCCGGGCGGTGGCGATCCTGCGGGACCTCACCGACGAGCGGTGCACGGCGTTCGCCGAGGTCGAGCTGGCCGAGGCGTTGCTGTCGAACGGGCACCCGCGGGCGGCGCACGACCTGGTGGCCCAGGCGCTCGAGACCTACCGCCGCACGGGCAACCGGGAGGGCGAACCCGCCGCGCTGCGCACGCTGGCGCGCGCGGCGGGCGCACTCGGTCAGTTGCTGTTGCCGGGCTTCCAGCCGAGGTAGTTGCTGAAGTAGCCGACCGAGCTGCCGTGGCCGATCTTGCCGCCGACGCTGGTCGACCAGAAGCCGCCGTTGCCGTCCGCGACGCCCACGTGGCCGTACTGGCTGGTGTTCCAGAAGACGAACGCGCCCTTCGGCGGGGTGCCGGTGGTGTGGCGGGCGCCGTCGGACGAGCGCCAGTGCTCGATGGCCGACGCGTGGTGCGTGCTGCGGTTCCACGCCAGGCGCACGGCGCGCTCGCAGTAGCCCTCGTACGCGGTGCTGCCGCGGCGGTCGGACATCCACGCGATGGCGCCCGCCGCCGTCTGCTGGATCGAGATGCCGCCGTCGGCGACGCCGACGGAGCCCGTGTCCTCGAGCCACGGCTGCGCGACCTCGACGCCGGGGCTGAACACCTCCTGGCTCGCCGCGCCGGCCGGCGCCGCCGTGCCGATCAGAGCCGCGCCGAGCAGGCCCACGACGGCTGCCGTCACCTTGGTGAATCGCATGAACATCCCCTTTTCCGGACGACTGGACTGCTTCCACACCGTCTCGGAACCACATCCACGGCCGATACATCGCCGATACATGGAATTGCGCCGGAAATCGGACGGTGAATTCCTGGTTCGATTGGAATGCTTCACTCGATCGTGTGACACCCGGCGTGTTCCCGGGGTGGCGGCGGATAAGAAGTAACGACGGCGGCCGCCCTTTCGATGTGGGTGAGTGCACGATTGGGTGAGCAGTTCACCCGGTATCCGCTCTGTAGTATCGAATTGACTCGGAGTGACTTCTGATAGGCGATCATCGAGCCGCGTTCGACGTGCTCGCGTCCGCTTTGGCGCGGTGCCGGGCGGAGGCGGTCACCGGAGTGCTGCGCGTGGCCGGCAACGCGGGTGGGTTGTTCCACCTGCGTGACGGCGCGGTGGTCGCGGTCGACAGTCCCGGCTCGCCCGGAGCGGAGACGCTGCTGGTGGGATCGGGCAGGGTCGGCGCGGAGGACTGGGTCGCGGCGCTGGTGGACAGCGTCGGGACGCGGTCGCTGCAGGCCGCGCTCGCCGCCCGCGGGATCGTGGGGCCGGCCGAGGCCCAGGCGCTCGCCCTGGCCGCCGTGCGGGACGGGGCTTTCGCCGTCGCCGCAGGTCAGGTGGAGTGTTGTGATGTCGTCGACGACGTCGCCGACGGGCCGCCGCTGCCTGTGGCGGGCGGGGTCGACGTGGACGGGCTGTTGTCGGAGACAGCCCGCCGACTGGACGCGGTGGCCTCGCTCGCGGTTCCGCTGTCGCCCTACCGGGACCGCGTGGTCCCGGGACGTGCGGCGGCCGGTCTGACGCCGGAAAGGCGGGAGATCGTCGCGCACGCCACCGGGCGGCGGAATGTGCGGGATCTCGCTTTCGCGGTGGGCCGGGGCCTTTACCCGGTCACCGTCGAGATTTCCCGGATGCTCGGCGAGGGAGTGCTGGAGTTCGCCTCGCCGGTCGCGTCGTTCAGCTTTTCGCACGGGGACCTGGCAACGCTGCGGCCCCGGTCAGAACCGTCGGGGGCGGGGCGCCCCGGCTGAACCGTGTCACCCTTTCCAGACCAGGAAGGAAGAGTATTGGACTACGACGCCCTGGTAGCCGAGCTGCGGCAGCTCCGGGAGAACGTGGCGGGAGTGACCGACACCGTCATCGCCGCGTCCGACGGTATTCCGATCATTTCCGACGTCGCCAAGAGCGTCGACCCCGCGCACATCTCCGCACTCGCCGCCGCCGATCTCGGCATCGCGCGCCAGGCAGCCGAGGTGATGGGTCTGGGGACGCTCAGCCAGACCGTGGTGTTCGGCAGCAAGGGCTACATGGCCGTGTACGCCATCGGCCGGCTGTCGCTGATGGTCGCGCTGGGGGACAAGGGGCTGAACCTCGGCCGCCTGCTCCACGAGTCCCGGCCCGCGATCGAGCGGATCGGTTCGATCCTGGCGCCCTAGAGCACCGCCCGCCGAACAGAGGAATGGTCGCCGCCACATGTCCATCCTTCGTTCATTGCTCTCGTCAATGACGTCTTCGTGGGGACGTGTCCGCCTGCGGTCGAGGCACGAGCAGACAGCCGTGTCACCTCGGCCACCAGTTCACATAGGGAAGTGGAACTTCATGAACATCGACACCGCGCTCAAAGAGGCCATGTCCATCAACGGCGCCGTCGGCGTCGCGCTCGTCGACTACGACAGCGGGATGTCGCTCGGCCACGTCGGTGGAGGTGACTGGCTGAACCTGGAGATCGCCGCGGCCGGCAACACCGAGGTCGTGCGGTCGAAGCTCCGGGTGATGCAGACGCTCGGCCTGACCGACACCATCGAGGACATCCTGATCACCCTGCACCGCCAGTACCACCTCATCCGGCTGATGAGCGGCGTGAAGTCCAGGGGGTCGCTGTTCCTGTACCTGGTGCTGGAGCGGGACGTCTCGAACCTCGCGCTGGCCCGCCACCAGCTGCGGCGGATCGAGACGGACCTCCAGATCTGAGCCACCGCCGGAACGGGGCCGGGCACCGCGGAGGGTGCCCGGCCCGAGGCGTTCCCGCGGCGGACCGGGCGGGCGCGGCGGACTGACGTCACCGCGCCCCGGCGGTCAGGCCGTCGACGCGTTCAGCGTCACGTACCCCACCCCGAGCTGGGCGAACGACTCGAGCGCGAACCCGGCGAGCTGGTCGACCGCCGTCGGGTTGAGCAGCAGCATCCTGGTCTGGGCCGAGCGGGCCCCGGTCAGGCCCGGCTGCTCGCGGTACTCGATCTTGACGGTGCTGCCGCCCAGCGACGTCACCTCGACCTTCACGTCCTTGTAGACGCCGGTCAGCTTCGAGGTGATCTTCGAGACGAGGTCCTGGATCACGACGGCCGCGGTCAGGGCGGCGATGAGCGTCACGATCGTCGCCGGATCGGTGTAGAGCAGGCTGTTCTTCGGCTTCGACCACTGGCCGGCGCTGTAGAGCCTGGTCGCGCTGTTCACCTCCGTGAGGTCGATCTCGACGGCGTTCGACCTCGCCGTGCTGAACATGGTGCTCGTGACGACGTCCTGTTCGAACCACACCTGCACGGCCTCCACGGGGGTCAGCACGTCCTTGCCGGAGACGATCGGCGCCTCGGCGACGTAGATCGGGGTCGTCGTGCCCCGGCCGTTGATGTCCGTCGAGTACGCGGACAGACCGGGGTGGATCGGGCCGTAGTCGTTGTTGAGGGTGATGGACGTGACGGGGCCGCCGGAGGAGGCGTTGCCCAGCAGGCCGTCCCTGTCCAGGGTGACCTCGTCGCCGAGCCCGACCGCCACCTGGTTGGTCGCGGCGTGCACGGTGACGTTGCCCTGGAAGGTGTTGCTGCCGAAGATTTGGTAGAGCGGCTGCCACGAGAACGTGTTGTCGCTGAGGTAGCCGGCGGCCGACTGCCACACCACGTTGTAGCTGTCGTTCACCTTCTTCGCGAAGCAGAGCTTGTAGCCGCTGCTCTTCAGCGTCTTCAGGTCCTCGGGGGCGATCTGGATGTCCACGCTCTTGATCTGGCCGTCCGTCATGGTGCGCTCCTCGGGTGGTCGGCGGGGCCGTCGCGACCCCGGGACCAACCTCCGGTGCCGCCGTCTCCCGCGGGTCGTCGCCGCGCACCCCGTGCTGTCGCCCGGTCGTCCCGGCCGGACGGCGTCACCCGATGGGCTGGACTGGGCCGGAAGGGTTCGTTTGGGCCAAACGCGTTACCGGCGCTTGACGGATTTCGGGCGCGCCCGCGACACGCCGTCGCCGGGTGCTCCCCACCGGGTGACCACCGGGCCGGAAGTCAAGACCGCGCAAGACTGAGGGACGGCATCCGGCCGGTGTCGGGGGCGACGCCGCGGCAGGCACGCGCGAGACACCTCGGAGACGCGGCCGGTGCGATGCTCGGCGGGGACGGGAGGCCACGATGACCGAGGTGCCCTCGCTGGTGCTGCTGGGCCGGTTCGAGCTGCTCGCCGGGGGTGAGGAGGTCGCGCTGCCCAGGGGAGCGCAGCGGTTGCTGGCCTACCTGGCGATCCACCACGGCGACGCCGTGCACCGCCAGGCCGCCGCCGAGCAGCTGTGGCCCGAGTGCCGGCGGCAGCGCGCCACCGCCAACCTGCGGCAGGCGCTGTGGCACCTGCGGCGGGCGACGGACCGTCCGGTCGTCGAGCCCTCGGTGGACCGGCTGCGGCTGTCGCCCGCGCTGACGGTCGACTTCCGCCGGGCGGTCGAGGCCGCCCACCTCGTCGTGAACCCCGGCGCGCCCGTCAGCCCCGGCACGGCGGAGGCGCTGGTCACCGCCCTGTCCCACGACCTGCTGCCCTACTGGGCCGAGGAGTGGCTCGCTCCGGAACGGCGGCGGTGGGAGCAGGTCCGGCTGCACGCGCTGGAGGCGGTCGCCCAGCGGCTCATCTCGGCGGGCGCGCACCTCGCCGCGCTCGAAGCGGCCTTCACGGCGATCGCGATCGACCCGGTCAGGGAGACCGCGCACCGGACCGTCGTCGCGGCGCACCTCGCCCAGGGCAACTGCGGCTCGGCGCTCAAGCACTACCAGCAGTACCGGGCCCTGCTGCACCGCGAGCTGGGCGTCGCGCCGTCGTCGCAGATGACCCGGCTGGTCGCGTCGCAGGCGGTGCTGTGAGGCACGTGCCGGAAAGCACCCCGCGAGGCATGACCAACGGCGTTCCGGTTGGCCGGCAAGCACTTCACCGCACGGTGGCCGCGTTCCTACCGTCGACGGCATGACGGACGACGAGATCTTCCTGCCCAGGTTCGGGGCGGTGTGCGGAGTCGTGCTCGCCCTGTCGATCGGGGTGCCGGGCGCTGTCGAGGCGTTCACCGGCGAGACGGCCGCGACCAGCCTGGCGATCGGACTCGGGACGGCTTTCGGGGCGCCCGCGGTGCTGGCGTTCCACGGGCACCAGGCGCACGCGTCGGGGCGGTTCGGGGCGTTCGCGTTCGCGGCGAACCTGGTGGGGCTGGGGCTCTTCACCGGGGTGGCGTTCGCGCTGAACCTGGTGGTCTTCTTCCAGGAACCCGGTCAGGTGGCGCCGCTGACGAGCGCGGTGCTCAGGGCCGCGTCACTGGTGTTCGTGGCGGGGACGGTGCTGTTCGGGGTGTCGATGGTGCGGGCGAAGGTGTTCCCGGCGGTGCCGGCGTGGGGCTACGGGATCTGCTTCACGGTGCTGGCGGTGTTCGCGGCCCTGCCGGACACCCCGCTGTCCGCGCTGGTCCACGTGGCGTGCGCGGCGGTGCTGGGGTGGCTTTCGGCGGCGGTGTGGCGTGCCCGTCCGGCACTAACCTGAGCGGCATGCGCACCTCGCGGCCGGCGTTCTGGGTCTCGCCCGTGCTGTGCGCGGCCGTGCTCGTCGCCGGTGTCCACGCCGCGGTCGCCGGGCTCGGCACCACCCGGCTGCCGTTGCTCGTCGGCGGGCTCGTGGTGCTGGTCGCGCTGGACTTCGCCGAGCTCCGGCGTTACCCGGTGCGCACGCCCAGGACGGTGGCGGTGGCACTGCTGGCGTCGCGGGCGGTGCTGTACGTCGGCATCGCCTTTGTGGACGGTTCGGGGCTGGCGCGGTTGTTGTTGCTGCTCTTGCCTTTCACCGCCTTCTTCGCGTTCGGGCAGACCGTTGCCATCGGACTGGGCGTCGCGTGCCTGGCGGTCGCGGTGGTCAGCACGCCGGACTGGTACGCCCACGTGGAGAAGGTGTCCGACCTGGTGATGTTCACCGTCGGGCTGGTGATCGCGATCGCGATGGCGGCGGTGGCGGTGCGCGAACGGGACGGGCGGATCCGGCTGGAGGAGTCGCACCGAGCGGTGGCCGAGCTGGCGGCGGAGGCGGAACGGGCGCGGGTGGCCAGGGACCTGCACGACGACCTGGGCCACCACCTGACCGCGGTCGTGGTGCAGCTGGAGAAGGCCGCCGCGTTCCACGACCACGACCCCGCCACGGCCAAGACCGCCGTCCTGGACGCGCAACGGTCGGCGCGGCGGGCGTTGAACGACGTGCGCGAGTCCGTGCGGTCGCTGCGCTCGTTCCACCTGCTCGCCGCCCTCGGCGAACTGGCGGGCGACGACGTCGCGCTCGTCGTCAGCGGCTCCCCGGACGGCCACGACACCGGCGCGCTGCACGCGTTGTACCGGGCCGCGCAGGAGGGCATCACCAACGCCCGCAGGCACGCTGCCGCCACGCGCATCACCGTGGAGGTGGAGCTCGGCGCGGACCGTGCCAGGCTGACCGTCGCCGACGACGGACGCGGCATGGGCGCGGCGGCGGAGGGGTTCGGGTTGCTGGGCATGAGGGAACGGGTCGCGCTGGCCGGCGGCCGGGTCGACCTCGCCGGCACGGCGTCCGGCACGACGCTGACGGTGACGATCCCCGCGCCGGGGGCGGCGTGACCAGGGTGCTGGTCGTCGACGACCAGCGGCTGATCCGCGAGGGCATCGCGTCGTTGCTGGGCCTGCAGCCCGGCATCGAGGTCGTCGGCACGGCCGCGGACGGGCACGAGGCCGTGGAGCAGGCGGTGCTGCTGGCCCCGGACGTCGTGCTGATGGACGTGCGGATGCCGGGCCTAGACGGCGTGGAGGCGGTGGCGTTGCTGCGCCGCCGCGCCCCTGCCTGCCGAGTGGTCATGCTGACGACGTTCGACGACGAGGACTACGTAGTGCGGTCGTTGCGCGCGGGCGCTTCCGGTTACCTGCTCAAGGACCTGCCGTCGCAGGAGCTCGCCGCGGCGGTGAAGCTGGCCGCCGCGGGCGTGGCCCAGTTCGACCCGGCGGCCGCGGCCAGGCTGGCGGCGGTGCTGGACCGGTCGGACGGCCACCGCGAACCGCTGAGCGTGCGCGAGGTCGAGGTGCTGCGGCTGGTCGCGGCCGGGGCCACGAACCGGGAGATCGCCGGCCGCCTGCACCTCTCGGAGGGCACGGTGAAGAACCACGTCTCGCGGATCCTGACCAGGCTCGGTCTGCGCGACCGCACGCAGGCCGCGCTGTACGCGCAGTCGCGCGGGCTGGTGTGAGCAGGCCGGAGGTAGTGTCGTCCGGTGGGAAAGATCGTCCGCATCGGCGTGTTCTACGACGGCACGTGGTTCGCGTACCTCAGCGACTTCTACGCGACCGCGCACCGCAGGGCCGCGCGGGTCTCGCTGGACGGGCTGCACGACGCGCTGCGCTGGTTCGTCCACCAGGAGACCGGGCGGCCGCTCGACGAGTGCGTGGTGGCCGAGGCGCACTACGCGCGGGGACGCATCGAGACGCCGGCGGTGTCGTTCGACGCGGCGCTGACCGCGGCCGGGATCATCCGGCACGACCTGCCGCTGGTCGGGGGCAAGGAGAAGGGCGTCGACGTCCACCTCGCGCTGGAGGCGTGGGACCGGGCGGTGTCCGTGCCGCTCGACTGGGTGGTGCTGCTGACCGGGGACGCCGACTTCGCGCCGCTCGTGACGCGGCTGACCGAACGCGGTGTGCACGTGGTCGTGCCCGTCGTCGACGTGCGGATCGTGGACAAGCCGCCGGCCTGGACGCCGCGGACGGCGGCGCCGTTGCGGGCCGCCACGCCGTTCACGCCAGGGTTCGACGCGTTGTTCGACCCGGCCGACAAGGCCGACTACCCGTTGCGGCGGGCGTTCGTGCGGTCCGCCGGGGCCGTGGCGTCACCGGTGGGGGCACCGCGCGGGCGTCGGCGCGGGACGGTCGCCAGCTGGAAGTCGGGGCAGGCGCACGGGTTCATCACCGACACGCGCGGCGGGTCGTGGTTCGTCTCGCGTGACGACCTCCCGCAGGGGCTGACGTTGTTGCTGGCGGGCACGCCCGTGTCGTTCACCGGCTCGCCCGTCCCGCTGGCGGGCCGGAAGTACCCGCGGGCGCAGGCCGTCCGCCTGGACGACTTCCCGCGCGCCTGACGAACCCGTACGGCGACTGACCGGCGCGGGCTCAGGACCGCAGGTCGTGGACGATCAGCGACGCCGCGAGCAGCCGGACGTCCGCGGGGTCGGCCGGGTTGTAGCCGGTCAGCTCCGCGACCCTGCGCAGGCGGTAGTTCAGCGTGTTGCGGTGCAGGTGCAGCTTCTCGGCCGTGCGGTGGCGGTTGTGGTCGTTGCCCAGGAACTCGCGCAGCGTGTGCAGCAGGTCGGGGTGCTCGGCCAGCTTGTCCACGACCAGCGCCAAGCGCTTGCGGCCGGGCCCCGGGCGGCAGAGCTGGTACTCCAGCAGCACGTCGTCGAGGACGTACGCGCCGGGCGCGCGGCCGAGCCGCTGGACCAGCTCGGCGATGTCGGCGGCCTGCCGGGCGGCGGTGGGGACGTCCTCGCGGCTCTCCGCGGCGGCGATGCCGCCGACCACGCCGATGCCCGCCGCGGTGTGCAGCCTGCGGACCAGGTCGGCGGCGTCGGTCAGCTCCTGCTCCAGACCCGCGGCGGTGGTGGGCAGCAGCACCGTGCCGCCGTCGTGGTCCAGCGCGGACAGGGCGTGCTTCGGCAGCTCCGCCCGCAGCCGCCGGACCAGGGCGTGGGCGGCGAACCTCGCGTCCTCGGCCGGCGGCGGCGCGTCGACGCGCACGGCCAGCACCACGTGGTGGCTGGACAGGTCGAGCCCGATCCGGTCGGCCAGCGGCTCGGCCTCCCTGCCGGTCAGCAGGGCCGCGACCAGCGCGCGGCCCGCCTCCCGCCGTTCGGCGTGCAGGGCCTGCTGCTCGGTGAGGTAGGAGGCGGCGACGGCGGGCACCGCGACGCTCAGGTACTGCAACAGCGCGGGCACGGTCGCCAGCAGGTCGTCCACCTCGTCCTGCTCGGCGACGCTCGCCATCGCCGACCAGCCCACGTACGCGGCCACGTGGTACGTGCTGAGCACGACGTCGAGCGGCACGCCCTGCTGCGCCCGGCGCACCGCCGTGGCGATCTGGTCGGTGAGCTCCTCCACGGCCGGTGGCCGCTGTTCGCGCAGCGCCCGCAGGAATACCTGGAGGTTGTGGCTCACCGAGTCGGTGATCTCCCGGTCCACGAGCTGGTGCGGCAGCTGCCGGTAGGCGGCCGACCGGGCGAAGAACGCCTCCAGCACCTTGTCGGCGATGCCGGGGATCTGCGTCGCGGCCCGTTCGTAGAGCGGTGCCAGCGGGTCCGGGGATTGGATGTCGACCACCCGGCAGAGGTTCGCGCACGGGACGACTCGGTGCCATCGCCCGAAGCGGTCGTCTTGTGTGAGCGCTGTGCACCAAATCGCCCACGTCGCGTTGTGCAGCTGCCCGAAAAAGATGACCTGATCGAGTGACGGACGGTGAGTGCTTCGTCGCCCTTCGGTCAGAATCGGCAGTTCGAGACGTAGGGGCGGAGTGACTTGGCACATCACGCGAGCAGCGTCCAAGAATGCATGGAGTTGTTGTTGCGGCGCGGTTTTCAGCGCAGCGTCGTGCGAGACCGGATGACGTGCGTCAACGCCGTCATGTTCCGGAGGGTGTGGAAGGGCACGAACGAGACGGTCCTCGCGTACTCGGAGTCGGAGGCGCTGGCCTACCGGGTCCGCCAGGACGACGTCGACCCGGCGGACCCGTTCGTCGTCGACCCGGACCACGCGCTGTGGCAGCGCGGCGGTGAGTTCCTCGACGTCGCGGGGGAGCTCCTCGAGCTGCCGCCCGCTCCCGGCCACTCGCGGTTCTGAGACTCAGCCGGTCAGGAACTGGTCCGGCCGCAGCGCCCTGCCGGTGACGCGCGTGTCGCCAAGAGAGCCGTAGAAGCCCTGGCCGTACTGGAGGTTGAAGCCGGTCGCGCCGATGACGAACGGTTTGCCCTGGGTGGTGATGCCCCTGGACTCCTCCGCGGCGTTGCGGGCGATCTTGGCGCCGTCGACGTACATCGTCGTGCGCCGCCCGTCGTTGACGACCGCGACGTGCGTCCACCGGCCGACGGGGAGCGCGTGGCTCCACGAGGTGGGGTCGGCGTCGCCGGGCACGGGGTAGACGACGAACTGCAGGAACCGCTCGCCGGACACGTTCAGGCTGCACGTCGGCTCGTCGTCGGACCAGCCGCTGTGCTTGCCCGCGTCGCCGGCGCGGCCCTCCCAGCTCAGCACGCCCATCCACGCGTGGTCGCCGTCGAACGGGCTGGGCAGCTTGAGGAACGTCTCGATGGTGTAGCCGGACTCGAACTTCGCGCTGGTGATCGGCGCCGCGGCCGCCGTGCGCAGGATCGCGCCGCGGTCGGGGCCCTTGCCGCCGCCGAAGAACAGGCTGGCGTGCGCCGGCTGGCGGTCGTGGTGGTCGCGCGACCAGGTCAGCACGTCCGCCGGGCTGGAGTGCAGGTGCTGGACGGTGAGGTCGTTGCCCTTGCCGGTGAGGTCGCGGACGACCGTGCCGGGCGCGACGGACCCCTCGGCGGCGGAGGGCAGTCCCTCGGCGTCGAACCGCCAGTACGCCACGGTGTCCCTGGTCAGCACGGCACGCGCGGGCCGCGGGGCGGGCTTCGGCAGCGGGAACCGGGCGCCGAAGTCGATCTCGACGGTGAACCGGTCGAGGTCGCCGCTCAGCTCGGCCGTCTCGGCCTCCGGCAGGGTGTCGCGCCTGGTCAGCAGCCACGGTGAGAACGTCTCGACGTCGATCACGTTGCGCGCCAGGTCGAACGAGTAGAACCGGACCATGCCCGCGCCGCCGTAGTAGCGCTCCTGGTAGTTCGTGATGTGCAGGTGCACGGGGTTGCCGTGGTCGTTCGTCAGCGTCGTGCGCCCGGACGGCCAGTAGTGCCCGTTGAGCGTGAGGAAGATCTGGTCGTTGCGGCGGATCAGCTTGTCCCACAGCAGCTGCCCGTGGCCGGACAGCGCGGCCTGCGGGCTGTTGCCGACGAGGTCGTGCGTGGTGAGGATCGTCGGCAGACCCCTGTGCCGGTCGAGCACGCCCTGCGCCCACTCGACCCCCTTGTCCGACACCCGCCAGTCGAGCGCGAGCAGCAGCCACTCGCGGCCGCCCGCCTTGATCACGTGGAAGGTGTTGTAGCCGCCGGGGGACGCGCCGCCGAACGTCTTCATGCGCTGGAACCGGTCCGGTCCGAACGTCCGCGAGTACGGCGTCGGTCCGCGCTGGTCGTCGGTGCCGCCGGGCACGTCGTGGTTGCCGGCCAGCACGCTGTACGGCAGCTGCCCGCCGATCACGTCGAACACCGCGTCGGCGGTGCGCATCTCCTGCTCGGTGCCGTGCTCGGTCACGTCGCCGAGGTGCGCCAGGAAGACGATGTTCGCCTCGCGCCGCCTGCGGACCAGCGAGCGCAGGGCCTCCTTGACGGGTTCGGGGTCCGAGCCGCCCTCGTCGAGCAGGTACTGGGTGTCCGGCAGGACCGCGATCGTGAACCGCTGGTCGCCGGTGCCGCGGTCCGGGGTGGCCTGGGCGGTCCCGGTGCTTCCCAGGAGCGCGGCGGTGGCGGGCGCGGCGAAGGCGGCCTGCAGCAGCGTGCGGCGTCCGATGTTCGACTGTTCGGCCATGCGGGCAGCATGTCCGGCCACATCGGACAGGAGGTTGACGGGAACGGGAACAGGCGCTGAACGTTGCGAGAGCGCTCTCAGCCCTGGCGGCGCACCATCTCGTCGATCCAGACCGGGGCGAACGGCGAGGTGCAGTTCGGCGGCGTCGGGTAGTCCTTGAGGACCTCCAGCCGTTCGCCGATGCCGATCGCGCGGGCCCGCAGTGCGGGGTGCTCGATGCCGATCTGCGCCAGGCAGTGGTTCATCGTCCACTGCAACCTGTCGGGAGCCGTCTTCAGGTCCCGCTCGATCCGGTCGAGCAGCGCCGGCAGGTCGAGGCCGTCGGGCTGCTTGGCGACGCGGTCGACCGTCAACGCCCAGCCGGCGCTCGCGACCACCGGGTCTGGGTCGTCGAACCACGTCCGGCGCGCCTCGCGCAGCTCGCCCACCTCCGGTTCGCGTTCGCGCAGCCTACGGCTCAGTCGTTGAGCGCGGCGACCACCGGGCACTGCTCCTGGACGCCGTTGGCGGCGACGTCGAGCAGCGCCAGCCGCACGCGTTCGAGGTCGTGCAT
>NZ_DASVFL010000110.1:0-28438 GCF_036380075.1 Lentzea sp.
AAGGAGACCTTGCGGACGGTGAAGGTCTCGCGGATGCCGCCGCCCTGGCGGCGGATCACGACGCCCTGGAACACCTGGACGCGCTCGCGCGAGCCCTCGATGACGCGGACGTGAACCTTCAGCGTGTCACCGGCGCGGAACGCCGGGATGTCAGAGCGCAGCGACTGGGCGTCGAGAGCGTCCAGGATGTTCATCGGTGGTCCTCACGTGTGTCTTGAACTCCCCAGAGCATGTTCCATGGCTGTGCACGACATGATGGGGGTCGGCTTGGAGCGCACGCCGGTACGACGATCGGCTGCGGCAACTGTTCCAGTGTGCCAGACCAGGCACTCCGGAACGAAATCGGGCTACTCGCCGTCTTCGCGCAGGCGGGCGAGCAACGCCCTGTCGTGCTTGTCGAACGCGTCGTCCGGCACCGCTTCCAGCAGGTCGGGACGCCGTTCGAAGGTGCGGGCGAGTGACTGGTCACGCCGCCAGCGGTGGATCAGCCGGTGGTTGCCCGACCGCAGCACGTCCGGCACGGCGAGCTCGCGCCACACCTCCGGCCGCGTGTAGCTCGGGCCTTCGAGCAGGCCGTCCTGGAACGAGTCCTCCGCGTGCGACTTCGGATTGCCGAGCACGCCGGGCAGCAGCCGGGCGACCGCTTCCACGATCGCGAGCACGGCCACCTCACCGCCGACCAGCACGTAGTCGCCGATGGACACCTCGTCGACGCGCACACGCCGGCGGGCGTCGTCGACGACGCGCTGGTCGATGCCCTCGTAGCGGCCGCACGCGAACACGAGGTGCGACTCGGTCGCGTACTCGTGCGCGAGCGCTTGCGTGAACGGGCGACCGGCCGGCGTCGGCACGACGAGGCGCGTGGCGTCCGTGCACACGTCGTCGAGCGCGGGACCCCAGATGTCGGCCTTCATGACCATGCCGGGACCGCCCCCGTACGGGCTGTCGTCCACCGCCTTGTGCACGTCCTGGGTCCAGTCGCGCAGGTCGTGCACGCCGACGCTGATCAGGCCCCTGTCGATCGCCTTCCCCAGCAGCGCGGCGCGCAGCGGCGCCAGGTACTCGGGGAAGATCGTGACGACGTCAATCCGCATCGAGCAGGCCCTCTGGCGGGTCGATCACGACGCGGCCGCCGCGGACGTCCACGGTGGGCACGATCTCGCGCACGAACGGGATCAGCGCCTCGCCCTTGTCGCGGATGACCACGAGCAGCTCGCCGCCCGGTCCGTGGAGGACCTCCTTGACGGTGCCGATCTTCGTGCCGTCGACGAGTTCGGCCGCGAGCCCTTCGAGCTCGTGGTCGTAGAACTCGTCGGGGTCGCCGGTCGGCGGCAGGTCGTCGGTGCTGCCCAGCAGCAACGTGCCGCGCAACGCCTCCGCGACGTCGCGGGTGACGACTTCCTCGAAACGCACGAGCAGCCGCCCGGCATGAGGCCGGGCGGCTGACACGGTGAGGCTTCGGGACGTGCCGTCACGCAGCTTCGCCTGGAGCGTGGCTCCGAGCTTGAACCGCAGTTCGGGTGAATCGGTGCGCACGTCAACGGCGAGTTCGCCGGTGATCCCGTGCGCCTTGGCCACACGGCCGACAACGACGTCCATTTGCCCTTGAAGTTCGTTCAGCGGTCGGTGTCGACGACGTCGACCCGCACACCACGACCGCCGATGCCGGCCATCACGGTGCGCAGAGCCGTCGCGGTGCGACCGCCACGACCGATCACCTTGCCGAGGTCGTCCGGGTGGACGTGGACCTCGAGGGTGCGGCCGCGGCGGGTCGTGACGAGGTTCACCCGGACGTCGTCCGGGTGGTCGACGATGCCGCGAACGAGGTGTTCGAGGGCGTCAGCCAACAAACTCACGCCTCGTCCTTGGTCGCCTCGGCCTCAGCCTTGGGGGCGTCGTCCTTCTTGGCGGCCTTCTTCTTCGGCGTGGTGGCCTCGGTCATGGGCTCCTCGTTCGCGGCGGCCAGGGCGGCGGCGAACAGGTCGGCCTTGGAGGGCTTCGGCTCCTTGACCTTCAGCGTGCCCTCGGCGCCCGGCAGGCCCTTGAACTTCTGCCAGTCACCGGTGATCTCCAGCAGGCGCTGGACCGACTCGGTCGGCTGCGCGCCGACACCCAGCCAGTACTGCGCGCGCTCGGAGTCGACCGCGATGAACGACGGCTCTTCCTTGGGGTGGTACTTGCCGATCGTCTCGATGGCCTTGCCGTCGCGACGGGTGCGCGCGTCGGCGACCACGATGCGGTAGTACGGCTGGCGGATCTTGCCGAGACGCTGAAGCTTGATCTTGACGGCCATTGGCCTGGTACTCCTCGAGAGCTCTGTGTCGGTGGTTCGCACGGTCGTGGCCCGGGCAGAGGGGCCGACCACGACGGACAGCGGGCAATTGTGCCAGATGGAGGCCGGTGGATCCGAATCGGGGCTAGGCGAACGGCGTCACGTCGCCCAGCGCTTCCCTCACGGCACGCGCGTGTTCGACGGCACCGGGCGTGTCGCCGTGGACGCACAACGACTCGGCGTTCGTCCTGATCACCGTGCCGTCGACCGCGACCAGCTCGCCGTCCAGGAGCCGTTTCGCCCGTTCGACGATCTGCGCGGTGTCGGTCAGCAGCGCGTCCGGCCGGCTGCGAGGCACGAGGGTCCCCTCGGGCGTGTACCCGCGGTCGGCGAACGCCTCCTGCACGGGCCGGAGGCCTGCCTTCTCCGCCTTGGCGAGCAACTGCGACCCCGGCAGGCCGAGGATCGGCAGGTCCTTGAACGCCTTGGCGCCGTTGACCACGGCTTCGGCCTGCTTCTCGTGGTGCACCGTCGCGTTGTAGAGCGCGCCGTGCGGCTTCACGTAGACGACCTCGGTACCGGCTGCTCGCGCACACGCGTCGAGGGCGCCGATCTGGTAGAGCACCTCGTCGGCCAGTTCGACGGGGTCGGCGTCGATGAAGCGGCGCCCGAACCCGGCGAGGTCGCGGTAGGAGACCTGGGCGCCGATCCTGACGCCGTTGCGCGCGGCCTCCTGGCACACCTTGCGCATGGTGGACGGGTCGCCGGCGTGGAAGCCGCACGCGACGTTCGCGCTGGTGATCACGTCCAGCAGCGCGGTGTCGTCGCCGAGCCGCCAGATGCCGAAGCCCTCGCCGAGGTCGCTGTTCAGGTCCATCACATGACTCCGGCGGAGACGAGCAGGAGGGTGAGTCCCGGCAGGAAGTTGTTCATCACGTGCGCCACGATGCTCGCCCCGAGCCGGCGGGTGATCAGCCGGGCGATGCCGATCGGGATGGCGATCACGAGCAGCAACGACGTCCGCAGCGGTTCGAAGTGGCCGATCGCGAAGATCACGGTCGTGAGCCCGAACGCGGCCCAGCGGCTCCAGCCCTGGCGTTCGACGGCGCCCCACAGCAGGCCGCGGTAGATGATCTCCTCGCACACCGGCCCGATGAGGCTGACGTAGAGGAACATCGTGATCGCGGCGGCGATCGGCAGGTTCGCGCCGCTCAGCAGGTCGCCGACGGCGCTGGTGGCGTTCTGCTCGCCGACGATCTTCGCCCAGAGCGTGGCGGCGGAGTAGGTGAGGACGAGCCCGAGGATGCCGAGCTTGAGGCCGGTGGCCACGTCCTCCTTGGTCATGCTGAACCGGAGGTCGATCCGGGGCCCGTTGCCGCGCACGTACGTGATGACGATGGCGGCGCCGGCCGCGAGGACCGTGGGCACGATCGACCCGATGATGACCAGCGGCACCGAGTCGTAGAGGTTCACCCCGAACTGCTTGGCCACGGCCGTGATGAACACGGCACTGAGGATGAAGATGGCCTCCACCAGGAGGAACGCGCCGAAACCCCAGCGCTGGCCGACCCGTTCGGGTTCCGGGTTGCGGCTGATGTCCCGCACGCTCTCGACGAAGCTCCGCTTGGGCTTCAGGGACTCCGGCTCACTCACGCTCTGCAATCTAGTCACGCCCCGGCTGTCTGCCGGTGAACTGACGGCCGCGCCACCCTCATGATCAGCTCACCTCGCGATCGACGGCTTGGGGAGCACCGTTCGGTGTCGGTGCCCCGCGACGCGCTTGGAGTGGGGACCACGATCCCCCCAGGGGACGCTGCCGTCCCCGATTCCGAGGCTACTTTGCGGCACCGGCGGAACCGGGCCAAGCACCTGGCCAAAAGATGGTCAGATCGGGTTCGCGCGGCTGTCCCGTCTCCTCTGGACGGATCGGCACGAGCGCCGCCGTTGAACCTCGTGGCCGCTAGCGTGGCCTCATGGGGCCCGACTGGTACTGCGACGAGGTCATCCCCGGTCACGTGGCGGTGGAGGTGCTCGCCAGGACCGCGAACACGCTGGCGTTCCGGCCGCCGGTCCCCGGTTTCGGGACCGACCACGTGATCGTGGTCCCGACTCGGCACGTGTCGTCGCTCCTGGACCTGGACGACGAACTCGCCCTCGAGCTCCTGGGAACCGTCAGGGAGATCGCGGCGTGGGCCGTCGACCGGCACGGCGGCTGCCAGGTGCTCACCACGCTCGGCGACGAGCAGCACAACCGCCACCTGCACTGGCACGTCGCGGTCGGCGAGGGAGTCGCCCGGTTCGTGGCGCGGTGACCGTCACCGGCGCAGCGTCGTCTCCTGGTCCATGTGCGACAGCTTCGCCGGGTTGCGCACCGCGTACAGACCGGAGATCAGCCCGCCCTCCACCCGCAGCGCCACGACGGTGTCCAGCTCGCCGCCGAACCGGAACACCAGCGCCGGGTAGCCGTTGACCTGCGCGGGTTCCATCGTCCAGCCGACCACCCTGGTCAGGCCGCCGACCAGCATGCGCGCCACCTTCGAGGCGCCGACGACGGGTCGCGGCACGGCCTGCTTCACGCCGCCGCCGTCGCCGAGGAACACGACGTCCGGGGCCAGCAGGTCCAGCAACGCCTGGAGGTCGCCGGTCTCGGTGGCGCGCTGGAACGCGGCGAGGGCGGTGCGGGACTCCGCCTGGGTCACCACCTCGCGCGGGCGGCGGGACGCCACGTGCGAGCGGGCGCGGTGTGCGATCTGGCGGACGGCCGCCGGGGTCTTGTCGACGGCCGCGGCGATCTCGTCGTAGTCCAGGTCGAACACCTCGCGCAGCACGAAGACGGCTCGTTCGGTCGGGGTGAGGGTTTCCAGGACCAGCATCACCGCCATCGAGACGCTGTCGGCCAGTTCGACGTCCTCGGCGACGTCCGGGGCGGTCAGCAGGGGTTCGGGGAGCCAGGAGCCGACGTAGGACTCCTTGCGGCGGCCCAGGGTGCGCAGGCGGCCGAGGGACTGGCGGGTGACGATCCGGACCAGGTAGGCGCGGTGGTTCTCGACGGTGCCGTGGTCGACGCCCGCCCAGCGCAGCCACGTCTCCTGCAGCACGTCCTCGGCGTCGGCGGCGGAGCCGAGCATCTCGTAGGCGATCGTGAAGAGCAGGTTGCGGTGGCTGACGAACGAGTCGGTCGCGGCGTCCATGGACACAAGACACCAGCCGGCGCCCGCCTGTGACAGTGGCCCGGATCACAGTCACACGGGACGGGGGTCCGGCATCTCGTGGTCGTCCAGCAAGGCCACCGAGGGAGGACCCCGTGGAACAGCGCATCAACCTCTTCGCCACCGAGACCGGCGCGAAGCTCGCGAAGCGGTTCGCAGGCCTCAACACCGTCCTGCACCAGTCGCCGTTGCCGAAGACCGTGATCGAGCTGGTCAGCCTGCGGGCGAGCCAGCTCAACGGGTGCGGCTTCTGCCTCGACATGCACGTCAAGGAGGCCGTCGCGAACGGCGAGGACCCGCTGCGGCTGCACCTGGTCGCCGGGTGGCGCGAGACCACGGTGTTCACCGACGCCGAACGGGCCGCGCTCGCGCTCACCGAGGAGGGCACGCACCTGACACCCGCCGGCGCGAGCGACAACACCTGGGCGGCCGTGCGCGAGCACTTCGACGACGAGGAGGTCGCCGCGCTGGTCTGCCTGATCGGACTGATCAACGCGGCCAACCGGATGGGCGTGATCACCCGGCAGAAGGGCGGCTCGTACGAGGTAGGCGCACTGGCCGCCCTGCACGGCTAGTGGATGCGGCCCCTGAGCATGATCATGCGCGGTGATCGCAGGACCTCGAGGTCCTCGCGGGGGTCGGAGTCGTAGACCACGACGTCCGCGGCCGCGCCCTCGGTCAGCGAGGGGAAGCCGAGCCACGAACGGGCGTTCCACGACGCGGCTCCGATGGCGTCCGAGGTGCTCATGCCCACGCGGTGCAGCGCGACGACCTCGTCGACGATGCGGCCGTGCGCGATGCCACCGCCCGCGTCGGTGCCCGCGTAGACCGGCACGCCGGCCTCGATCGCGGACGCCACCGTCGTGGACACGCGGGCGTGCAGGTCGCGCATGTGGTTCGCGTACACCGGGTACTTGCCGGCCTTCTCGGCGATGCCGGGGAACGTCTCGATGTTGATCAGCGTCGGCACCAGCGCGGTGCCGTGCTGCGCCATCAGCGAGATCGTGTCGTCGGTCAGGCCGGTGCCGTGCTCGATGCAGTCGATGCCCGCGCCGATGAGGCCGGGCAATGCGTCCTCGCCGAAGACGTGGGCCGTCACGCGGGCACCGGCGTCGTGGGCGACCTTGACCGCCCGCGCCAGCTCGTCGTCCGTCCACAGCGGAGCCAGGTCGCCCTGGCCGCGGTCGATCCAGTCGCCGACGAGCTTCACCCAGCCGTCGCCGTGCGCGACCTGCTCGGCGACCGCCGTGGCCAGGTCGGACTCGATCTCCACGCCGATGTGCGGGATGTAGCGCTTGGGCTTGGCGATGTGGCGGCCCGCGCGGATGATCCGCGGCAGGTCCAGGCGCTCCTGCAACGGCGTGGTGTCGATCGGCGAGCCGCAGTCGCGGATCAGCAACGTGCCCGCGGCGCGGTCGGTCAGCGCCTGCTCCACGGCCTCGGGCAGCTCCACGCCGCCCTGCGGGCCCAGGCCGACGTGGCAGTGCGCGTCGACCAGGCCGGGGACGAGGAACCCGCCGTCGACCACGGTCCGCGCACCCGGCACCGGCCGGGTGCGCACGCGGCCGTTGACGACCCACAGGTCTCGCGGCTCGCCGTCCGGGAGGACGACGCCGCGCAGGTGCATGGTCACTTCTTCTTGTCGTCCCCGTCGAACTTGAACTTCGACGGGTCGAAGCCGGGCGGGAGCTCGTTCATGCCGCCGCCGAGCTTCGACAGGTCGGGCATCCCGCCGCCGGGCATGCCGGGAAAGCCACCGGGCAGGCCGCCCGGCATCATCCCGGGGAAGCCGCCCTTGACCTTCGGCGGCGTCGGGCCTCGTCCGCCCTTGCCCTTCTTCCCCTTCTTGCCCTTGCGGGTCTTGCTGGGGCCGTAGCCGCCCATCCGGCCGGCCATCGACGCCATCATCTTGCGGGCCTCGAAGAAGCGGTTGACCAGGTCGTTGACGTCGCTGACCTTCACGCCGGAGCCGTTCGCGATGCGCAGCCGGCGGGACGCGTTGATCATCTTCGGGTCGTCGCGCTCGGCGGGGGTCATGCCGCGGATGATCGCCTGGATGCGGTCGAGGTGCTTCTCGTCCAGCATCGCGAGCTGGTCCTTCATCTGACCGGCGCCGGGCAGCATGCCGAGCAGGTTCGCGATGGGGCCCATCTTGCGGATGGCGAGCATCTGCTCCAGGAAGTCCTCGAGCGTGAGCTGGCCGGTGTGCAGCTTCGCCGCGGCCTTCTCGGCCTGCTCCTGGTCGAAGTGCTGCTCGGCCTGCTCGATCAGCGTGAGGACGTCACCCATGCCGAGGATGCGCGAGGCCATCCGGTCGGGGTGGAAGACGTCGAAGTCCTCGAGCTTCTCGCCGTTGGACGCGAAGAGGATCGGCTGGCCGGTGATCTCGCGGACCGACAGCGCGGCACCACCGCGGGCGTCGCCGTCGAGCTTGGTGAGCACGACACCGGTGAAGCCGACGCCGTCGCGGAACGCCGTGGCCGTGTTGACCGCGTCCTGACCGACCATGGCGTCGACGACGAACAGGACCTCGTCCGGGTTCACCGCCGCCCGGATGTCGACGGCCTGCTGCATCATCTCCTCGTCGACGCCGAGCCGGCCGGCCGTGTCGACGAGGACGATGTCGTGCTGCTTCGCCTTGGCCTCGGCGATGCCGCGGCGCGAGACGTCGACGGGGTTGCCCACGCCGTTGCCGGGCTCGGGAGCGAACACGGGCACGCCCGCGCGCTCACCGACGACCTGGAGCTGCGTGACGGCGTTCGGGCGCTGCAGGTCGGCGGCGACGAGCAGCGGCGTGTGCCCCTGGCCCTTCAGCCACTTCGCGAGCTTGCCGGCGAGCGTCGTCTTACCGGCACCCTGCAGACCCGCCAGCATGATCACCGAAGGCGGGTTCTTGGCGAGGTTGAGCCGCCGCGTCTCGCCGCCGAGGACGTTGACGAGCTCCTCGTTGACGATCTTCACGACCTGCTGCGCCGGGTTCAGCGCCTGGTGGACCTCCGCGCCCTTGGCGCGTTCCTTCACCTTGGCGATGAAGCCGCGCACAACGGGCAGCGCGACGTCGGCCTCGAGCAGCGCGACCCTGATCTCGCGCGCGGTGGCGTCGATGTCGGCGTCGCTGAGCTTGCCCTTGCCGCGAAGGCCCTGGAGGACCGTGGTCAGCCGGTCGGAAAGCGTGGAGAACACGTCGTCCAGACTAGCCAACCTCGCGTTCACCCGATCCCGTGGCTCGCCAGGGCTTCGAGGAGGACCGGTTCACGGCGTCCGACCGGAGCAGTGGTGATGCGCGCGAACGTCATCCCCGCCTGGACCGCGGCCCCGTCCGACGCGGGGTCGTCACCGACGTAGAGGCACTCCGACGGCTCCAGGTCCAGCCGCACGCACGCCGCCTCGAAGGCCCGCGGGGACGGCTTCGAGAAGCCGATCTCGTAGGACAGCGCGAACGCGTCCACGGACAGCGACTCGCGCGTGAAGACGGACCGGATGTCCCACGAGATGTTGCTGAGCACCCCGACCTTCAGCGGCCGCACGACGGACAGGGCCTGCGCCGTGTCCGGGTACGGAAGCCAGAACGCCGGGTCGTGCAGGCGCTGGAAGACGTCGTCGGTCATCGGGAGGCCCGCCAGCCGGAACAGAGTCCAGTAGGCGGAGCGGTTCGCCAGCGCTGTCAGGTCGCGTGCGGCCCACACGGCTCGTTCGGCGGCGTTCATCCGTGCGATGTAGGGCGCCGGTGCGCGCAGCACCGCGAGGTGGTCCGGTGACAGCCATCGGTAGGTGGGACGCCCGAACAGGGTGCCTGCGAAGTCGAAGACGACAGCCTTGATCACGACACCATGATGCGCAGACCACCCGACGTTCCCGCACGGGTGAGCAGCGTCACGCCGGAGAAGCCGAAGGGCACCCACCCCGCCTCGAACCGGGAACGCATCGACGAACCGCGGCGGACGTGTCGCTCGAACGCGTGCGTGCGCACGACCCGGCGACGGGCGATCTGGCCGTCGAGGGCCTGGGCCGCCGAGGCGTCCAGCCACAGGAAGTGGCGGGAGCGCCCCGCCAGCAGACCGGCGAGGACCAGCATGAACCTCGTGCCGGGCCGGGTGGACGGCTCGTGCACGACCAGCAGGCCGCGGCGGAACAGCGCCGCCCAGAACACGCGCATCCGGTGCGTGAGGTGCACGAACACGCGCCAGTACTTGTAGGGGAGCGGCACGCGCGGCTCCAGCCACGAGCGCACCTGGTCGGAGTCGAGGACGGTGACCGGCTCGTCCGCGTCCAGGCGGGTGAGCAGCGTCGTCTTGCCCGCGCCGGGGATCCCGGCGAGGACGACGAGCGAGCGCGGCCGCACCCGGACGGTGGCGATCTGCGTGTTCAGCACGGCGGTCATGTCCTAGAAGACGTCTTGACCTTCCCTCTCGTTCAGTGTGACGCGAAATCAGACAAAATGCACAGGTTTCCAGCGGCAGACGACGGCGCAGCGGCCAGCGGTGCCGACGACCCAACCGGCGGCGAGCAGGGCGGGCGGTGAGGAACGCGGCGGCGGTGCGAGTGCTCGGTGCCTCCCCCGGCGCCGTCACCCGTCACCACCGCCTCTGCCCGTCCGGGAAGTGGTCCACCCCTCGAGGACGCTTCCCGGACACCACGAAGACTGCCGCGTTCCGCGTCCGTCCAGGAGCGTGAGCACCCGGAGAGGTTGTGCGTAGTGCTACTCAACCTCTACCTGGCCGCGGCGAGCACCGCCCGTTCGATCCGCTTCCGGTCGAGGTCGGTGCACGTGATGCTGAACGAGTCGACGACCGTGGCGCCCAATGTCGACACACGCGCCCACTGCACGTCCACGCCGCACTGTTCCAACGCGACGGCCACGTGGTGCAGCAGCCCGATCCGGTCGGCGGCCCGCAGTTCCAGCACCACCGCGCCGGTCGCCTCGTCGTCGAACCACAGCACCCGAGCGGGCGGCGGGTCGAGCGGCGGGCCGCCGTAGTCGCGTTCCTTCGCGGCGAGCTTGTCCGCCAGCGGCAACGAGCCCTCGATCGCCCTGGCCAGCTGTTCGCGCAGCAGTGTCGCGTCCGGCAGCGACCCGAACCGCGGCGACACCGTGAACGCGTCCACGGTCGCACCGCCGTGCGAGCGCAACGTCGCCGCATGCACCTCCAGCGAGTTCAGCGCCAGCACGCCGGCGGCCTTGGACAGGACTCCGGGGCGGTCCGGCGCGAGCACCGTGACGACCGCCGCGTGGTCCTGCTTCTCCAGCAGCACCTCCGGTTTTCCGGACGCCGCGACGCGTTCCGCCATCTCGGCGTGCGCGGGGTCGAGCGGTTCCGGCTTGGGCAGCGCCTCCCCCGCCATCGCCTTGCGGCAGCGGTTGACCAGGTCGGTCATCAGCGCGGCCTTCCAGTCCGTCCACACGCCGGGCCCCGTTGCGAGCGAGTCGGCCTCGGCCAGCGCGTGGAGCAGCTCGAGCAGCACCGCGTCGCCGCCGAGCGTCTCGACCACCCGGTGCACGGTCGCCTCGTCCTCGACGTCGCGCCGGGTCGCGGTGTGCGGCAGCAGCAGGTGGTGGCGCACCATCATCGACAACGTCTCGACGTCCTGCGGCCACAACCCGATCCGCTCGCCGATCTGCGTCGCCAGCGCGGCGCCGACCTCGGAGTGGTCCTGCTGCCGGCCCTTGCCGATGTCGTGGACCAAAGCGCCCAGCAGCAACAGGTCCGGCCGCGACACCGTGGTCGCGAGACGGGCCGCGTGCGCGACCGTCTGCACCAGGTGCCGGTCGACCGTCCACACGTGCGCGGCGTCGCGCGGCGGCAGGTCCCGCACCGCGCCCCACTCGGGGAACAGCCGGCCCCACAGGTCCGTGCGGTCCAACGCCTCGACGACGTCCACGAGCCCGCTGCCGCTGCCCAGCAACGCCAGCAGCTCCTCGCGGGCCTCGCGCGGCCACGGCTGGCGCAGCTCCGGAGCCGAGTCCGCGAGCCGTGACAACGTTCCCGTGGCGATCGGGTGCTTGCTGCGTGCAGCCGCCGTCGCGACACGCAACAACAACGCCGGATCACGGCTGGGAATCGCGTCACGGGCGAGGGAAACCTCAGACCCGTGCAGCACAACGCCTTCGTCCAACGGACGACGCTGCGGCTGTCCTCTCAGGAACGCTCCGAGGCCACGCTTCGGTGCCGCCGCACGAGCCGTGCGCATCCCGACGTCGAACGCGTACACGACCGTGCGGGCGGCGGAGGAAAGCGAACGGGCCAAAGCGAACCGGTCGGCCAGACCGAGCGCGGACGCCACCTCGTCGCCGTCCTGGGCCCGCAGCACGTCACGCGGTTTCCGCGCCACGCGGCGGAGCTCGGTGCGCACGTCCAGGAGGAACTTGCGGGCCTCCGCGACGTCGGCGGACGGCCGGTCGACCACCTGCGCGACGGACAGCGCGTCCAGGATCGTGATGTCCCGCAACCCACCCCGACCGTGCTTGAGGTCGGGTTCGACGCGGTGCGCGATCTCGCCGCTGCGCGCCCAGCGCTTCTGCGACGACTCGGCGATCTCGTCCAGCCGGTTGCGCACGTTGCCGCGCCACGCCTGCCGCGCGCCGTCGGCGAGCTTCTGCGCCACCTCGGGGTCGCCGGCGACGTGCCGGATGTCCAGCAGCCCCAGCGCCGTCCGCAGGTCACCGGCGGCGACCCGCAGCGCCTCCCCGACCGTGCGGACGGAGTGGTCGAGGCCGATGCCGGAGTTCCACAGCGGGTACCAGAGCTTCTCGGCCACGGCGTCGACGTTCTTGACGCCGTTGTGCACCAGGACGAGGTCGAGGTCGGAGTAGGGCACGAGCTCCCGCCGCCCCAGCCCGCCGACCGCCACGAGCGCGACACCCGGTCCGGATGCCCCCGCTCCCCCCGCGTGTTTGGTCAACCAGAACTCGTGCAGGTCCACGAGTGCCTCGCGAAGTGGTTCGGCGGCCAAGCGACGACGACCTGGCGCGAGCAGCCGTTCGCGCGCTCGCACCAGGTCGTCAGCCGTGACGACGGCCGTTTCGTTGTTCTCCACGGACCGTCTCCTTCAGTTGTTACAGAGCATCCGTTCCACGTTCGCCCGTGCGCACGCGCACGACCGTGTCGACCGGAGTGACCCAGACCTTCCCGTCACCGATCTTGCCGGTGCGGGCGGCCTCGACGACCGCCTCCAGCACCTTCTCGATGGCGGTGTCGTCGACGACGACCTCGATCTTGATCTTGGGGACGAAGTCCACCGAGTACTCGGCGCCCCGGTAGACCTCGGTGTGGCCCTTCTGGCGGCCGTAGCCCTGGACCTCGCTGACGGTCATGCCCAGCACCCCGAGCTGTTCGAGGGCGCCCTTCACGTCGTCGAGCGTGAACGGCTTGATGATCGCGGTGACCAGCTTCATGACTTGTTGCTCCCCTCGAGGACCGCGGTCGCACCCGCGGCCACGCTCGGCTTGCCGACACCACGAGCACCGGTGAGGCTGCCGTACTCGTAGGCGCGCTCAGCGTGCTCAGCTTCGTCGATGCTGGCGACCTCCGCCTCCTCGGTGGCGCGGAAGCCGACGGTGAACTTCACCAGGTAACCCAGGGCCAGGCTCAGCACGAACGAGTAGCCGAGCACCGCGAACGCGCCGACGGCCTGGCGCCACAGCTGGTCGAAGCCGCCGCCGTAGAAGAGGCCGTTGACCTTGGCGGGCGCCGCCTCGCTGGCGAAGAAGCCGATCAGGATCGTGCCGGACAGACCACCGACGAGGTGCACCCCGACGACGTCGAGCGAGTCGTCGAAGCCGAAGCGGTACTTGAGCGACACGGCCAGGGCGCAGAGGACACCGGTGATCGCGCCGACGGCGATGGCACCGACCGGGGTGACCGACGAGCAGGCGGGCGTGATGGCGACCAGACCGGCGATGACACCCGACGCGGCGCCGAGCGTGGTGGCCTTGCCGTCGCGGATGCGTTCCGTCAGCAGCCAGCCGAGCATCGCGGCGCAGGTGGCGACGGTCGTGTTGATGAACGTGACGCCCGCGGTGCCGTTGGCGCCGAGAGCGGAACCGGCGTTGAACCCGAACCAGCCGAACCACAGCAGACCGGCGCCGAGCACGACCAGCGGCAGGCTGTGCGGCTTCATCGGCTCCTTCGGCCAGCCGACGCGCTTGCCGAGCACCAGCGCGAGCGCGAGACCCGCCGCACCGGCGTTGATGTGGACGGCGGTACCACCGGCGAAGTCGATCGCGAGGAGCTTGTTCGCGATCCAGCCGCCGGGGTCGGTGACGTTGCCGGCCTCGTCCTTGCCGTCGAAGTCGAACACCCAGTGCGCGACCGGGAAGTAGACGATCGTGGCCCACAGGCCGGCGAACAGCAGCCACGGGCCGAAGCGGGCGCGGTCGGCGATGGCGCCGGAGATCAGCGCGACCGTGATGATCGCGAACATCGCCTGGAACGCCACGAACACCGTGCTCGGGATCTTGCCGAACAACGAGTCGGCGCCCAGCAGCCCGTCGAGGCCGAAGAACTCGAACGGCTTGCCCAGCAGGCCCGCGCCGACGTCCCCGCCGAATGCCATCGAGTACCCGAACAGCACCCAGAGGACACCGACCACGGCCATGGCGCCCAGGCTCATCATCATCATGTTGAGCACGCTCTTCGAACGGACCATGCCCCCGTAGAAGAAGGCGAGGCCCGGCGTCATCAGCAGCACCAAGGCGGCGCTGGTGAGCACCCAGGCGGTGTCCCCTGTATCCACTTCGACCTCCACTGCACGTCGGTTGCAGGGAGCATCGATACGTCCTGTTTCGCGGACCCGCGCTGAACGTTTCGCGGAGGTGAACTGTCGACCTGGACGTGTTACGTCCGCGTTTCCCGGGGTTCACGGTCTCGGTTCGGACACTTCACAGCTTCGGTGAGGTGACGAGGAGTGACCCCGGGCCTCACTCGTCCGCGTGACGCGAACGCACCGCGTCCCCCGGTGCGGTCACCGGGGGACGCGGTTCGTGAGGTGGTCGTCAGCGGAGCGAGAACGGGCCCGCGGGCACCTTCGGCTTCGCGGACATGATCGTCTGAGCCGGCGGCTCGACGGCGGCGCACGTGGTGCCGTTGCGCGGCAGCTTGAGCGACACGAGGTAGTCGTTGTTGATCTTCAACGTGCACTCGCTGCGGTCGTAGACGCCGTGGCCCCAGCCCTCGTAGGTCACGAAGACGGTGGTGTCACGGGTCTGCCGGTGCGCGTTGACGGCCCACTCGTAGGCGGTCGCCGGGTCGTGCTTGGCGTTGGTGAGCAGGATCTTCGGCGCGTCCTCGATCTTCAGCGTGCGCTGCGGGTTCGTGGCCTTCGGGAACCCGACGCAGCCCATCATCGCGCCGTGGCCGAGCGACGAGCCGCGGGTGTTCGGGGCGATCCGGAACTCCGACCTCGTCAGCGACTGGTACTCGCCCCACGAGCTGACGCGCAGGTTGTAGTCGTTGCAGAAGATGCCGGGGAACGGGTTGTCGAACGTCTCCTCGGCCGCGAACGACGAGAAGGCGGACTTCGGCGCCTGCAGGCCGTCGATGATCTGCTTGACCTGGTCGGCGAACGGCTTCCAGTCGGGGCCGTAGGCCATGCTCGTCACCCCGCCGCCGAGGTCCTCCGGCGTCAGCTTGACCTCCGGGTCCCACGGAGCCGGGACCTCACCGCGCTCGGCGCGCGCCAGCAGGTCCTTCCAGATCTTGCGGAGGTCCTGGCCGTGGAACGGCGACGACGCGTCGCGGTCGTTCCACTTGACCCACTCGGTGAACGAGTCCTCCGCCGTGCGCGCCTCGGAGTCGAGGAACTGCTTGGTGCCGAGGCTGTGGTCCATGTTCGAGTCGATGATCATGGCGCGGATGTTCTTGCCGAACCGCTCCGCGTAGTGCTGGCCCATGATCGTGCCGTACGAGATGCCGTAGTAGTTGATCTTCTTCTCGCCGAGGGCCCTGCGGATGGAGTCGATGTCCTGCGCCACCTCCGCGGTCGAGGCGTGGTCGAAGATCGGGCCGGACTGCGTGCGGCAGTCCTGGCGCAGCTCCTTGTTGAACACGACCAGCGCGTCGAACTCGGCCTTGGTCTTCGGGTAGCTCGACGGCTGCTTCTGCAGCAGCTCCGCCGAGCACTTGATCGGCTGGCTGCGCGCGACACCGCGCGGGTCGAAGCCGATGACGTCGAACTTGTCGACGATCTCCTTGCTGAAGTAGCGGTCGGCGCCGAACGAGAAGTTCACGCCGGAGCCGCCCGGCCCACCGGGGTTGATCACCATCGCGCCGATGCGCTGCGACGGGTCGTTCGCCTTGCGGCGCGACACGGCCAGCTGGAACTTCTCGCCGGCCGGCTTGGCGTAGTCGATCGGCAGCGTCAGGAAGCCGCAGTCGATCGTCGGCACTTCCTCACACGGCTTCCAGTCGACCGCGCCGACGGTGAACTCCGGCTGCCCCTGCCCCTGCGGAGCCGCGAAGGCGACCTGGCCCGCACCCAGTACCAATGCAGAACTCGCGATCGCGGCGCCGAAGACGCGCACCATCGGTTGCATGGATTTCCTCCCTAGATCCCCGACCTTGCGGGAGGAAACGCTTCCACCGATCGTGTGACGCAGACAACCGACTGAGGTAGGGCGAGAAATCAGCCTGTGGTCGGACAACCACGGTCAGTCAGTCGTTTCGGCCCACATCTTCCGCAGGTGGGCGAGGCCGTCGTTCGTAGGGGTGCCGAGAACGCGGAGCCGTGCCATACCGCCGTCCGGGTAGATGTCGAGCCGCACGGCCGTCGCCTCTGCCGGGTCCACGACGAACCGGTGCCGCGTGTCGGGCTGGAGCCGGGTGCGCGGGAGCAGGTCGAACCACGTGTCCGGGTCGCGGCGCTCGTCGCAGGCGCTGACCGACGCCCAGCCCGGCGCGTTGCCCTTGAAGTGGCTGGTGTCGAGCTCGACCAGCTGCACGACCCCCGCCGCGGCGAGGCGCAACGACACCCAGTCGTTGCCGTCGTCGCGCCGGCGCGCGGTCTCCCAGCCCTCGCCCATGAGCGCGGCCTGACCAGGCGCGATGAGGTTGTTGGGCGAGCTGTAGAACATGTTGCTGCAGCCCGTGACGACCGCGCCGTTCTCCAGCGCCGCGAGGTCGATGCCGGCCACGAGCAGCCGCGGGTCCGCGAGCGGTTCGCCGTGCACGCGCAACCGGGCGACGCCGCCGTCCGGGTCGATGGTGAGCCGCACGTGCGTGACGCGGCGGCCTTCCCGCACGTCGAAGAAGTGCTTCTCGTCGCCCTTCAGCGCGGAGCGTTCGACCAGCGGGAACCACTCGGTGATCTCGTCGGCGGACGGGTAGCCGTCGACCTGCGCGCCCTCGACCCAGCAGAACGGCGGGAAGTTGCCCTTGAAGAACGCCGTGTCGACGACGACGCCGCGCACGACACCGGGCATGCCGAGCCGGACGACGGCCTGGTCGACGCCCGGCTCACGGCGGCGGCGGGTCTCCCAACCGTCGTAGACCTGGCCTTTGTGGCCGAAGGTGTAGGTCTGGTAGACCGGCTCGGCGGGCCTGATCAGGTTCTCCCGCTCGGCGAACAGCTCGTCGTTCGCCCACACCACACCACCGCCGACCGCGCGCGAGGCGAGATCGGGCAGCCGGGTCCACTCCTTCATGCTTCTCCTCTTCTGAGCAGCTTTCCTCGTGCAGTGCCGATCTCCTTGCCGCGCAACCACGTCTGCCGCACGACGCCGTGCAGCGTGCGACCGTGGTAGGGCGTGACGGGGTTGCGGTGGTGGAGCTCGTCCCTGTCCACCACGAAGGTCTCGTCCGGTGCGAAGACCACGAGGTCCGCGTCCTTGCCGACCTCGATGGCGCCCTTGGTCGCCAGCCCGACCTGGCGCGCCGGGTGCGTCGCCATCCAGCGGACGACGTCGGTGAGCTGGAACCCGCGGTCGCGCGCGCCCGTCCACACCGCGGGCAGGCCGAGCTGGAGCGACGCGATACCGCCCCACGCCGTGGCGAAGTCGCCCTCCTTCAGCTCCACCGTGCTGGGCGAGTGGTCGCTCACGACCAGGTCGAGCACGCCGTCGCGCAGGCCCCGCCACAGCGCCTCGCGGTTCTCCGCCTCGCGGATCGGCGGGCAGCACTTGAACTCCGTCTGCCCGTCGTGGATCTCCTCGGCCGTGAAGGTGAGGTAGTGCGGGCAGGTCTCGGCCGTGATCGGCAGGCTCTCCCGCTTCGCGGCCTCCAGGATCGCCAGGGCGTCCGACGACGAGAGGTGCAGGATGTGCGTGCGCGCGCCGGTCTTCCGCGTCAACGCCACGACGTCGCTGATCGCCTTGTTCTCGGCCTCGCGCGGCCGGGACGCCAGGAACCCCGCGTAGTCCGGTTCGGAGTCGCGGACCGTGTGCGCGTCCTCGGCGTGCACGATCGTCAACGCGTCGAGCGTCGCGAGCTCCCGCAGCGCAGCCTCCAGCTCCGCGGTCGTGACGGCCGGGAACTCGTCGACGCCCGAGTGCAGCAGGAAGCACTTGAAGCCGAAGACCCCGGCCTCGTGCAACGGCTTCAGGTCCGCCAGGTTGCCGGGGACGATGCCGCCCCAGAACCCGACGTCCACCGAGACGGCCGCCGCGGCCTTGCGCTTGATCTCCAGCGCGGCGGCCTCGACGGTCGGCGGGATGCTGTTGAGCGGCATGTCGATGATCGTCGTGACGCCACCGGCGGCAGCGGCGCGGGTCGCGGTCTCGAAGCCCTCCCACTCGGTGCGGCCGGGGTCGTTGACGTGCACGTGCGTGTCGACCAGGCCGGGCAGCAGCACCTCGTCGTCCGCGAGGTGCACGACGTTCGGCGAGTCGATGTGCGGCTCGACGGCGACGACCCTGCCGCCGGCGACACCGACGTCGCACGCGATCTCTCCCTGCGGGGTGACGACCCTGCGGGCGCGGAAGACCAGGTCCATGTCCCTCACTCTGACACCCAGTCGCGGGCGATGCGACCGCCGAGCACGTGCAACAGCGCGTCAGCCCCGGCCATGCACCGCGTGACGTCCGGTTCGACGTCCAGCAGCGCGTAGACGGCCTCGAGCCCCAGGTCACCGGGTTCGACCGAGCACTGCCCGGCCACCGCGACCACCGGCACGTCACCCGAGGCCCTCACGACCCCGTACGGCGCCTTGCCGTGCCGGGTCTGGGCGTCCAGCGACCCCTCGCCGGTGACCACCAGCGACGCACCGGCGACGGCCTCGGCGAACCCGACCAGCTCCAGCACGACCTCGATGCCGGGGCGGAACCGCGCACCCAGCACCGCGAGTGCCGCGAACCCGATCCCGCCGGCCGCACCGGCCCCGGGACGGGAGGCGTGCTCCGGCCCGAGGCGCTCGGCGAGAGCGGACAGCCGCCGTTCCAGGATCTCCACCTGGTCGGGTGACGCGCCCTTCTGCGGCCCGTAGACCGCCGCGGCACCGGCCGGCCCGAGCAGCGGGTTGTCCACGTCGGACGCCAGCACCAGGTCGACGCCGTCGAACGACGTCCCGCCGAGTGCTTCGAGCATGCCCGCGCCGCCGTCCGTGCACGCGCTGCCGCCGAGCCCGAGCACGACCGTGGAGCAGCCGGCGTCCAGCGCGGCTTTCAGCAGCTCGCCGACGCCGTGGCTGGTGGCGTCGAGCGGCGCGGGCTCGTCGAGCAACGTCAGCCCGGCCGCCGAGGCCACCTCGACCACGGCGGTCGTCCCGTTGACGGCGAAGGACGCGGGCACCGGCCTGCCGACCGGTCCGGTGACCCAGCGCCCCACCTTCACGAACCCGGCGGCGACGGCGGCGTCGACGGTGCCGTCGCCGCCGTCGGCCACGGGGTGCAGGCGCACGTCCACGTCCGGGGCCGCCTCCCGCAGGCCGCGCGCGACGGCGGCGGCGACCTGCGGGGCGGTGAGCGATCCCTTGAACTTGTCCGGCGCGAGGACGACGTGGCTCACGGGAGGGGCTCGAATTCCCTCATCGCGGCGATCGACGTGCCGTTGGCGGTGTTGCCCTCGCGTTCGATCATGATCTCCACGAGCACGGGCCGCCGGGTGCGGTCCGCCTCCTTGCGCGCCCACTCCAGCGAGCCGCGGATCTCGCCGGGATCGGCCACGCGGACGCCGGAGCAGCCGTACGCCTCCATGATCTTGACGTTGTCCGAACCGGTGGTGTCGTAGTGGATGTCGACCTCGTACTTCATGTCGTAGCCGCCGTGGTCCTCGGCCATCCTGATCAGGCCGAGGTACTCGTTGTTGAGCATGATCAGCACGAACGGCACGTCGTACTGGGCGCCGACCGCCAGCTCCTCGACCAGGAACTGGAACGAGTAGTCGCCGACGATCCCGACGACCTCCGCGTCGGGCCGGGCCTTCTTCACGCCGATCGCGGCCGGGATCTCCCAGCCGAGCGGGCCGGCCTGGCCGCAGACCTGGTAGTGCCGCGGCCGGTGCGCCTTCTGGTGCTGGCCGGACCAGATCTGGTAGAGCCCGATGGCCGTGACGAAGTAGGTGTCCGGGCCGTAGAACTCGTTGATCTCCTTGAACACCCGCGGCGCCTTGACCGGCACGGTGTCGAAGTCCTCGCGCCGCACCAGGGTCCGTTTGAGCTCCTGGCACCGTTGCACCCACGCACCTGCCGGGCGGGCGTGCGCGCGTGCCTTCTCCAGCAACGCCTGGAGGAACAGCTTGGTGTCCGCGACGATCCCGAGATCCGGCCCGAACACCTTGCCGATCTGCGTCGGCTCCACGTCGACGTGGATGAACTCGCGGTCGCCGCGGTAGGTCGCGAGGTCGCCGGTGTGCCGGTCGCCGAACCGCGCGCCGAGCGCCAGCACCAGGTCGGACTCCAGGAACGACGCGTTGCCGTAGCGCTGCGAGGTCTGGATGCCGGTCATGCCCGCGTAGAGCGGGTGGTCCTCGTCGATCGCGCCCTTGCCCATCAACGTGGCCTGGATCGGGACCTGCAGGAGCTCGGCCAGCTCCAGCAGCTCGGCGGACGCCTCACCGAGGATGACGCCACCACCCGCGAGCAGCAGTGGGCGTTCGGCGGCGAGCAGCATCTCCAGCGCGCGCCCGACCTTCGCCTCCGCAGGCGCGCTCCTGGGCACCGGCAGCGGTTCGTCGATCGTCGGGTCCCACTCGATCTCCTGCTTCTGCACGTCGATCGGCAGGTCGATCAGCACGGGACCCGGCCGGCCGGAGCGGGCGATTCGGAACGCCTCGCGGAAGATCCACGGCATCTGCGCGGCTTCCTTGACCTGCACCGCCCACTTCGTGACGGGTGCGGCGATCGAGACGATGTCGACGGCCTGGAACGCCTCCTGGTGCAGCTTGGAGACCGCGGCCTGACCGGTGATGCACAGGATCGGCACGGAGTCGGCCTGCGCGGTGTAGAGGCCGGTGATCATGTTCGTGCCGGCCGGGCCGGACGTGCCGATCGCGACGCCGACGTCGCCGGTCGTGCGCGACCAGCCGTCGGCCATGTGCGTGGCGCCCTCCTCGTGCCGCACGACGAGGTGCTCGATGGAGCCGTCCTGCTCCATCGCCTTGTACAGCGGGAGGATCGCGGCGCCGGGACAGCCGAACACGGTGTCGACGCCCTCGGACTTGAGGATCTCGACGACCGCCTGCATGACGGGGATCTTCGGCATGGGTCAGGCCCTTCCCGCGAAGTTCTCGACGACCTTGAGCAGCGCGGAGTGGTCGAGCGACCCGTACCCCTGCGCACGCGCCGCCGCGACCAGCGCGGCGATCTGGCTGGTGACCGGCAGCGCGACGTCGGCGGAGCGCGCCGCGTCCAGTGCGATGCCCATGTCCTTGTGGTGCAGGTCGATCCGGAAGCCGGGCTGGAACTCGCGGGCGATCATCGTCTCGCGCTTGAGGTCGAGGATCCGGTTCGCCGCGAGCCCGCCCGCGAGCACGTCGAGGCCCGCCTTCGGGTCGACGCCGGACGCCTCCAGCAGCACGATCGCCTCGGCGACCAGGGCGTAGATGCCGCCGACCATCAACTGGTTCGCGGCCTTCACGACCTGCCCGGCGCCGTGCGGGCCGACGTGCACGATCGTCTTGCCGACGACCTCCAGGAACGGCCGGGCGGCGGCGAAGTCGGCCTCGGTGCCGCCGACCATGATGCTGAGCGACGCCTGGACCGCACCGGTCTGACCACCGCTGACCGGCGCGTCGAGCACCCGGACGGTCGACAGTTTCCTCGCGATGTCGATCGAGGTGGACGGGCGGATCGTGCTCATGTCGATCAGCAACGTGCCGTCGTCGAACGCCACCTCGTCGATCACCGCCTCGACCTGCGGGTGGTTCGGCAGCATCGTGATGACGACCTCGGCGCCGCTCACCGCCTCCTGCGCGGACGACGCGGCCTCGCCGCCGTCGGCGACGAGCTTGTCGAGCGAGGCCGGGCTGAGGTCGAAACCCGTCACGTCGTGCCCGGCGGCCACCAGGTGGGCCGCCATCGGGCTGCCCATGATGCCGAGCCCGATGAAACCGATCTTCGTCATGCGTTGTCCCTCCAAGCGAAGGAGTGGGTGACGGGCTTGTACTCGGCGCCGACGAAACCGCGGTAGCCGTTCGCGCGGAGCTTCGCGAGGTGCCCGAAGAGGTCGAGCTCGCCGGTGCCGGGCTCACCACGTCCGGGAGCGTCGGCGATCTGCACGTGACCGATGCGGTCGGCGTGGTCGGCGAGGGTGTCGAGGTCGTCGCCGTTCGTGGCGAGGTGGTAGAGGTCGGCGAGCAGCTTCACGTTGCCGCGGTCGACCGCGTCGATCAGCTCGAACGCCTGCCCGGCGGTCTTGATCGGGTACTTCGGCGCACCGCTCAGCGGTTCGACCACGACCTGCGCGCCGATCTCCGCGGCGACGTCGGCGGCGAAGCGGTAGTTCGAGACGGTCTGCGGGGTGGTCTCGAAGTTGCCGTGCAGCAGGTTCAGCGTGCGGCAGCCGAGGCGGCCGGCGATGGCGGCGGTGACCTCGACGTTGGTGCGGAACTCCGCCTCCCGGCCGGACCAGCTCACGAGGCCGCGGTCGCCCGCGGGCATGTCGCCCGCGAAGAAGTTGAGGCCGACCAGGCGCACCTGCGCGTCGACGACCGCGTTCTCGAAGGCCTCGACCTCGCGCGTCTCGGGTACGGCGTCCGCGAACGGCCACCAGATCTCGACCGCGTCGAACCCGGCGGCCCGTGCCGCTGCCGGGCGCTCCAGCAACGGCAGTCCGGTGAAGAGCATGGACAGGTTTGCGTCGAACATCTTCGGCAGTTCCTTCCACATTGCGGAAGTTGGATTTCGTAATACGGAGACACTAGACATCCCAGAACGCGTGGGTCAAGAATGTGGAAACTAGATTCCGCGATACAGAAACTTGGAGAGCCGTGGACAGCTTCAACAGCGCCCCGGAGGCCGAGCTCCGCCCTCTGCTCACCGAGTGCCTCGCGGTGCCCCGCTGGGTCGACGCGGTCCTGGCCGGTCGGCCCTACACGTCGACGGGTGCTCTCCTCGCGGCTTCTTCCGTTGCCGCGCAAGGGCTTTCCGACGAGGAGGTGCTCGGCGCCATCGCCGGTCACCCGCGCATCGGCGAACGGCAGAGGACGGGCGGGGTGTCGGCGGCGTGGTCGCGGTCGGAACAGTCCGGTGTGGACAGCTCGGAGGCGGATCGCCTGGCGGCTGCGAACGCCGCGTACGAGGATCGGTTCGGGCACATCTACCTCGTGTGCGCGACCGGCCTGAGCGGTGCGGAGGTGCTCGGCAACCTGTCCAGCCGGATGGACAACCCGCCGGACGTCGAGCTCCGCGTCGTCAACGACGAACTCGCGAAGATCGCGGCCTTGCGGCTGCAGAAGCTGATCGGGAGCTGAACATGGCCATCGTCCTGGGTCCGAACCAGTACGGGAAGGCGGAGAACCGCCTCGTCACGGTGTCGCGCAACGGTTCCGTGCACACGATCAAGGACCTGACCGTCAGCACGTCGCTGCGCGGCGACCTCGCCGACACGCACCTCACCGGCGACAACGCCAAGGTGCTCGCGACCGACACGCAGAAGAACACCGTCTACGCGTTCGCCAAGCAGGCCCCGGTCGGCGAGATCGAGGACTTCGCGCTGCGGCTGGGCCGGCACTTCGTCGGCTCGCAGGAACCGATCTCCGGCGCGCGCGTCCTCGTCGACGAGCACTCGTGGGACCGCATCGACGGCCACGACCACGCGTTCGTCCAGGGCTCCCACGAGAAGCGCACCACCGCCGTGACGGTCGAGGGCGCGCAGGCCTGGGTCGTCTCAGGTGTGCGCGACCTCGTGGCGCTGAAGTCGACGGGGTCGGAGTTCCACGGCTACCCGAAGGACCCGTACACGACGTTGAAGGAGACCGACGACCGCATCCTCGCGACGTCGGTGACGGCCCGCTGGCGCTACGCCGGCACCGACGTGGACTGGGCGAAGTCGTTCGCCGAGATCCGTTCGGTGATGCTGAAGACGTTCGCGGACAAGCACTCCCTGTCGTTGCAGCAGACGCTGTACGCGATGGGCGAGGCCGTCCTCCAGTCGCACCCCGAGGTGGCGGAGGTGCGGCTGTCGATGCCGAACAAGCACCACTTCCTGGTGGACCTCAGCCCGTTCGGCCTGGACAACGACAACGAGGTCTTCTACGCCGCCGACCGCCCGTACGGGCTCATCGAGGGCTCGATCCTCCGCGACGACGCTCCGGACGCCGGTCTCGCCTGGAGCACCCTGCCCACGTTCTGAGCGTCACCGCCGGACACGGGCCGGGCACGATCCCGGCCCGTCCGGTCAGCGCTTCTCCGTGCCGCGCAACGACATCTGCTGGTCGCGCCACGAGTGGAACAGGTCGGCCTCGCTGTACCAGTCCACACCCGCCGGCCGTTCCCCTGTGGTCATGAACTCGACCAGCAGCTGCTTGTACAGCTCCAGAGGCACGCCGACGCCGGGCGGGAAGTCGGTGTACTTCTCGTTGACGTACGGCGCTTCCGCGGACCCCTTCGGCCAGCCCATGAAGGAGTTGTCGACGTAGTACAGGTAGCCCCACGCGCCGCGCACGGCGAGCACCACGTTGTGGTCCGGGTCGCCGTCGGCGGTGAGCGAGCGGCCGAAGTGGTCGAGCGAGCCGTCGTTGCACTCGGGGCGCGCCAGGAGCCTGATCAGCGTGTCCACGTCACCCTCGCACGCGACGACCTGGTACTTGTGCTCGGCCGAGTCGAGGTCGGGTAGGCCGGTCCAGAGGCCGGCACGCATGCTCATGCGAGCCACCCTGCACCCAACGGCCGGAGCAGTCGACAGGCCTGCCCAGAACCACACGAACGGGTGATGCCCCGATCAGACCGACCGTGTTGCGAGACCCCGCAGTGCCGTCTCGTCGAGACCGGTGGCGACCTGCACCTCCGCCGGGTCGAGCGCGCCGCAGTCCACGGCGCGGAGGAAGAACGACGACAACGCCTGAGCGGTCGCCGGTTCGTCCAGCACGCCTCCGGACACGTTCTGCACGTAGGACTTCAGCCGCGTGGCGTCGGCGTCGAGACCTTCGCGGTAGAAACCGTAAACGGCCGCATATCGTGTCACCAGTTGTGCCGGGTGGAGGTCCCAGCCCTGGTAGAAACCGTGTTCCAACGACCGCCGCACCAGCCGGTGGTGCGTCTCCCAGCCGTGCTTCTTCTGGTCGCCGACGGGCAGCACGTTCGTGGAGCCGTCGGACAGCCGCACTCCCGTTCCCGCGGCGCAGACCTGCATGACGTGCCGCGCGAAATCGCACGCGCCGTGTGCGAGGTGTTGCTGCGCGGCGGAAAGCCCGCACCCGGCCGTGTAGTCGTAGGTGCCGAAGTGCAGGCCGGACACCTTGCCGCGACCGGCCTCGATGAACCCCGGGATCGCGAGCCGCCCCTGCGAGTCCACAACGGACTGGGTGGTCTCGACCTGGATCTCGAACCTCAGGTCGCCACCGAAGAGGTCGAGGACGTCCGCGAACACCTCGACCTGGTCCGCCGAGGTGACCTTCGGGAACGTGATCACGAAGCCCGGCGGCACCTCCTCCAGCGCCGTCAGGAAGATGTCCAGCGTGCGCAGCCCGCGCTCGCGCAGTTCGGCGGTGTCGAACGACTTGATCCGCAGCCCGACCGACGGCGGCGCGGTGCCGTCCTCGACCCACCGCGACACGAGGTTCGCCGTGCTCTCGGCGTCCATGTCCTCGACGTCGTCCTCGGGCGCGCCGTAGCCGTCCTCGAAGTCGATCCGCAGGTCCTCGACCGGTTCGCGGCGGAGCTTGGCCTCGACCCGCTCCAGCACGCCGTCCGGCAGATCGGGGAGCAGCTCCGGTTCGATCGACGCCAGCGCCTCGCGGCCCCAGTCGGCGATCGTGGAGCCGATGATCCGGCCGGCGGGCACGTAGCACGTGTGCACGGGCTGACGGCCCACCGGCCAGACGCGTTCCACAGTGGACAACCGCGCCGTCACGCGCGCGACGTCTTCGGGTGACAGCGAGGTCCGGTACATCAGATGCGCTCGTACGCCGGCAGTGTCAGGAAGTCGACGAAGTCCTCGGACAGCGCGACCTGCTCGAACAGCTCCACGGCCGCCGCCACGTGCGGGCCCTCCACCGAGCCGCCGACCCGCGCGAGCACCTCGCGCACGGCGTCCGCGGTGACCTGCGTGCCGTCGTCGAGCACGACCCCGTTGTTGACCCACTGCCAGATCTGCGACCGGCTGATCTCCGCGGTGGCCGCGTCCTCCATGAGGTTGTGGATCGCCGCCGCGCCGTTGCCGCCCAGCCACGACGCGATGTAGCGCACGCCGACGTCGACCGCGCTCTCCAGCCCGGCCCGCGTCGCCGCGCCACCCGCGGACTTGAAGTCCAGCAGCTGCGCGGCGGTCACGGAGACCTCCGGCCGCTGCTTGTCGACCTGGTTGGGCCGGTCCCCCAGCACCCCGTCGAAGATCTCCCGGCAAATCGGCACGAGATCAGGATGCGCCACCCACGACCCGTCGAAACCATCGGTCGCCTCACGCGTCTTGTCCTCGCGGACCTTGCGCAGCGCGTTCTCGGTGACCTCGGGATCGCGCCGGTTCGGGATGAACGCCGCCATGCCGCCCATCGCGAACGCCCCGCGCTTGTGGCACGTCTTCACCAGCAACTCGGTGTAGGCGCGCATGAACGGCGCCGTCATCGTCACGCTGTTGCGGTCCGGCAGCACGTAGTCGGCACCCGCGTCGCGGAAGTACTTGATGACGCTGAACAGGTAGTCCCACCGCCCGGCGTTGAGCCCGGAGGCGTGGTCGCGCAGCTCGTAGAGGATCTCCTCCATCTCGAACGCGGCCGGGATCGTCTCGATCAGCACGGTCGCCCTGATCGTGCCGTGCGGCACGCCCCTGAGCCGCTGCGCCGTCGTGAAGACGTCGTTCCACAGCCGCGCTTCGAGGTGCGACTCCATCTTCGGCAGGTAGTAGTACGGCTTGCCGAGCTCGGCGTTGTGGAAGAAGTGCAGCCCGAAGTCGACCAGCGCCCCGACGGCGTTCTTCCCACCGAACTGCAAGTTGCGTTCGTCAAGGTGCCACCCACGAGGCCGCACGACGATCGTCGGGTACGGCCCGCCCTTGAGCCGGTACTCCTTGCCCTCGGGCGAGGTGAACTCGATCGTCTCCCGCGCCGCCTCGTAGAGGTTGACCTGCCCCTGCACGACGTTGTCCCAGTGCGGCGTGTTCGCGTCCTCGAGGTCGGCGAGCCACACCTTCGCACCGGAGTTCAGCGCGTTGATCGTCATCTTGCGCTCGGTGGGCCCGGTGATCTCCACCCGCCGGTCCCGCAACGCCTCCGGCGCGGGAGCCACCTGCCACTCACCGTCACGCACGTGCTTCGTCTCGTCGAGAAACCCGAGAGGCCGGCGCTCAGCGCGCAACGCGAGCAGCTCGTCCCGGCGGGCGGCGTGCGCCTCGTGCAGCGCGGCGACGAACTCGAGAGCCTCTTCGCTCAGGACCTGCACCTGGATCCACCTCTCTAGGTTTTGCTGTGTGGACTATAGTTTTTGCATTGCGGAACTGCAATGGAAGGAGCCGCACGTGTCCACAGGTGGCGTGCAGTCCCTGCAAAGAGCCTTCGACCTGCTGGAACGCCTGGCAGACGCAGGCGGCGAGGCGTCCCTCTCCGAGCTGGCCGCCACCTCGGGCCTCCCCCTCCCGACGATCCACCGCCTGATCCGCACCCTTGTCACGCTGGGCTATGTCCGCCAGAACAGCAACCGCCGCTACACCCTCGGCTCACGCCTGATCCGCCTCGGCGAAACCGCCTCCCGCCAGTACGGCACGTGGGCAAGGCCGTTCCTCAGCCAACTGGTGGACTCGGTGGAGGAAACAGCAAACCTGGCAGTCCTCGACGGCGACGAGGTCGTCTACGTAGCGCAGGTCCCCTCAAAGCACTCGATGCGCATGTTCACCGAGGTGGGCCGCCGCCTGCTCCCACACGGCACAGGCGTGGGCAAGGCAATGCTGTCGCAACTACCGCGCGACGAGGTGCGTGCCCTACTGGACCGCACGGGCCTACCCGCGTACACGACGAACACGATCACCGACGCCACCCAGCTGCTGGACGAGCTGGACGGGATCAAGGAGCGCGGCTACGCGCTGGACGAGTCAGAACAGGAACTGGGCGTCCGCTGCATCGCGGTACCGGTGCTGGGCGGCCCGACGCTCGCAGCGGTGTCGGTGTCGGGCCCGGAGGGCAGGCTGACGAAGGAAGCCGTGTCGAGAATCCTGCCGGAGGTCCTGGCGGTCGCGGAGCGACTGGCAGACCAGCCAAGCTGACAGCGAAGCCGAAGGCGAGCATCGCAAAGCCGAAGGCGAGCTCTTGGCTTTTGCCTTGGCTTTGGCTTTTGCTCTTGGCTTTTGAGCGAAGCTCTCCGCGGTGGGGTTCCCGTCACGAGTCGCGCCACAGCTCTTGCTGCAACGAGGTAGGGGTGTCAACCCGGCACGCTTTTCGCCGGG